>JAEZDW010000513.1 GCA_023417955.1 Bacteroidota bacterium | reverse complement strand
GCCTGTTTGATATCGGATTCAACCTGTGCGAGACCGGCCAGTCCGAGCAGACGAGCCACTGGTGCCCGAAGATTGTGAGATACCGTGTAAGAGAACTGCAACAACTCCGTGTTGTGCTTTATTAATTCATCGTTCGTCTTCCTTACCTCGAGTGTCTTTTCAGCGACGATCTTTTCCAGCGATCGGTTGATCTCACTCATGTTCTCGTTGCTCTGCGCAAGTTCATCGGCCTGGAGCTGGATTTTCTCCTTCTGTTCAGAGACTTCCTGATATAGTTGTTTTAGCTCGCCATTAACGTCGCGAAGGCGATCAGCCTGTGCCTGTATCTGGCTGTTCTTCTCAGTAATCGCAACGTTGAGTCCTTTGATGCGTGCGTAGAATCGGTAGTACACGACCGCAAGTACTCCAACGAGGATCAGCGCCACGCAGCCTGCTACAAGGAGGACATACTGTTGCCGCAACTTTGCATTTTGAATCTGAAGTTGATCCGTGGCAAGCTGACGTTCCTTTTCAAGTAACTGGATATTGCGGTCGCGGATTTCGATTTCAGCGATCTTCTCAAGATCAGCAAACCGTCGTGACAGATCAGACCGATGGATTGAATCACCAAGTTGTCCGGCAAGGTTTGAATATTGAAGAGCCTCCTCGAATCGGCGCTGGGACGCGAGCAGATTCCGGCGTGAGATATAATTCCTCATCCGGATCTCGTGTGCTCCGATCAACTGAGCAAAGTGCAATGAGCGGTCGAGAAACGCAGCAGCCTTTGTCTCGTCGCCAAGTTGTATATACGTTTCGGCCATTCCCCAATAGGACCAGGCCTGCATGGCGTATTCGGATATGGATGACGCTAACTGGATGCTCTGTTCAAAGAGCCGGATCGATTCCTGCAAATTACCTCGTCGTTGTTCCAACACGCCCAGATTAAGGAATGCCTCACTGATTCCTCTCCTGTTGTCCAATCGTTGGTGGATAGCCATGACGCGGTTGAGGTCGCGTCTGGCAAGTGCGTACATTTCCATTCGGTTTTGGACAACACCGCGAAGCATCAGGGCATCCGCTTCAACCTGCAGCATGAGTTTCTTGCTGTCGGAGTCGAGTACCTCCGAACTCATGTTGAGCGCCTGTTGCAGATCACCCAGGTGGAAGTTGACCCAACCGATTTCGTTTCTTATGATCATCGCCTCAACTTCGAAATTTTTCAGCTTGCTGAGTTTGAGCGCCTCATAGAGGTTGTTCAGCGCGAGCTCATAGCGACCGCGTTCCCGAAACAGACGCCCCATGTCAATCATAAGCGTAACGTACTTCCGAAATAACCCTTTGGAGAAATAGTAACTGCGTGCAGAATCAAAGAGCTCCAGACCCTCGTCGAATTTTCCCTGATGCAGGTCAAGCATTGCCGACAGGTGTTTAATATCGTGTCTGGTTTCGCCGTCGATTGTTGATGACTCCGCAAGCTGTCGCGCTTCACGAAGGATCGATTCAGCCACAATGTAATCTCCGTTACGCAGGGAGATGTTCGCCTTTAGTGCAAGCGCCTCTGCCAGGAGGCCTGGATTGCCAATTGCACGGCGAATGTGGATTGCCTTGTCGAGATAGAATTGCTGGGAGTCGGGCTGATAACGTTGACCGTGCACAGCACTGAGGTTCCGGTACAACTTCGACAGGGTTATTGAGTCTGGGCTGTCGCGAAGAATGGAATAGCTCTTCCGCAGATAGAGCAAAGCAGAATCCTCCTGTACTTCTTCAAGGCTGCAGTTGCCAAGCTGTAAGTAGGCATATCCGACAAGCGCGTCATTCCCTGCACTGCGGGCGAGTCTGATACCCTTGTGCAAATCCCGGTGCGCCGCACTAAACTGACCCGACAGATATCGATGAACTCCGCGGTAAATAGTAGCCTGAGCCTCACCGTTCAGGTAGCCGAGTTCGCGACTCAGTTCAATAGCCTCAGTGCAGTATTGAAGAACCTTGAGACTGTCTTCAGTGATGTAACCGTAAGCAAGTTCGTTAAGTAGGTCGATCCGTTCAAAGCCCGTCCTTCCCGGCAGGCTCTTCTCTTTGTCTTTGATGGCTTTCGGCTGGGCAAACACCAGGTGCGATACCACAACGAAGGCAATAAGAATGTAGAAACGTATTGGGATCTTCATACTGCGCACACGGCCGAAGTTAGCTGAACGGCAAAGTTAAAAAACAGGATTATGGCAGCCCACCTTACTTCTTGCACTTTAGGCAGTTATTCACCAATTTTTCCGTTGGAAGTCCTTATTCAGGTACATTTTCTGTGTTTTTGATAACGCCTTCACTACCTTCTGATGCTGCAGAAGCGACATGAAGATCGTTTGATATCTCCCCTACGATGTGATCCATCATCACGGCTTCACGCTCTACCTGGCTGAAAATCCAGGGATAGCCCGGCGAGTTTTCCATTCGTGAAAGATTGATTAGTCCGAGAATGCGCGCCAACGGACCCCGAACCTTATGAGCGTTAGTATAAGCGTATCGCATCAGCACTTCATTTTGCCTCCGGATATCGCTCGCCTTCTGATCGACCATTTCTTCCAGATGAGAATTAAGTTCAGCAAGCCTGTACCGCTTGTCCTCGAGTTCCGTGTTCTTCGCAGCAATCAAATTGTTCTTTTCTTTGAGCAGTTGGACCAGCTGACGCATTCGTGCATCACCGGCGGTGATAATCGAATTGAAGATGAACGATCCTGCACCAATAATCAGGTAGCCAACAACCGAACGCATATACATTAGGTTGTAGTCCAGCGCGCCTTCAGGCAGAGACTCGTCCCCCAGCATTCTAATCAGCTGAGGCAACAGAACAATGGACAGGAAAGTCGGAAGTATACCCAGGATCAGCAGGGGTAATTCGGATCGCGTAAAGATCAAGTACGGGGCGATGCTTAGTGCAAGAATATAGATCCTGAAACCGTCAGCCAGATTTGGATCTCCGGCACCTGCTAAAGCGGGAAACAAATAGATGAGGTAAACTGGTCCGAAGTAGCAGAAATACAACCTGCTGAAATTGACAAAACCGAATTGATTCAGAACGATCGGAAGGAGGATGAACACCGTGCCTGCCAGAACGTCGAGCGCAGGGATCTCAAAGTAAAAGGTTCGGAACAGAAACACGATAAAATTAAGAATCGCATTGACGACGCATATGTAGTTCAAAATCAAGATACTGCGTTTCGTCTGGTAGTCCTCAACGGACTGGATACCGGATCGCATCAGATTTTCAAGACGGTCCATCATGGCCGGGCGGGTTTATGGAAAAAAGTTAGCCAAAAATATTCAGAGTTCATTCACCGGAGATTTCGACGGGTCGTCGCCAACGCAAACGGTACTGCTTAGAAATTCCGATCCTGTTGCTGATATTGATAGCGCACCTAAATCCTTTTTATGTTCTGGCTCACGCTGATTGTAACCGTGGTCCTGACGACCCTCCTTGTTAAAGGAGCTTCGTGGATCGAGAAGACCAAGGCAACACATCCTGGTATTTACAAAAACAGGCGAACGATTTACAGCTTGACTTACCTCCTGCTGAATCTCTTTCAATTGCCCTGACTGCCCCGCCGGCATGCCACCTACATCTGCGTTGCCACCAGCCACGCATCGTTAACCTTTTCCTTTCTATTCCTTAATAACTTGATTTTCAATCAAGTAACTAATAATACTGCAAGTTACTTAGCAAGGGTATTTCAGTTTGGAAACGCCCAAACATTTGAGTTGCGCGGAAATGACCGGTTCGGCGGGCGCCCACACCTTCCTTGACCGGATGTGCCAAAGATCAGGGCAGGATTTGATTTTTATCACGACTACCTCTTTCCCTGTTACTACTTTCGCAAGCGAGTCCGGCACGCATAATCTTGGAACTTGCCGGGCCACCTAATATGTTTGAGTAATGACAAACGCAGTTTACCTCACCACTACCGAGCCGTACTCCGGCAAATCAATTATCTCCCTCGGACTTGTCAACCTGCTTTCTGCAAAGACTGAGAAAATCGCCTACTTCAAACCCGTCATCAGCGGCAACGGCAGCCAGCTCGACGGACGCCTGGAATTGATTCGAAGCCATTTTCATCTTCCGGTATCGTATGAGGACATGTTTGTCTTTCCCGGAAGTGAGGTGGTACGGCAACTTAACGCAGGCAATGAAGCCTACCTGATAGACACGATCATCGAGCGTTTCAAGCGTTTGCAGGAGACACATGATTTCGTAGTCGTTGAGGGCACGGACTTTATCGGCAGCACAGCCAACGTCGAGTACGATGGCAACATTACCATAGCCAGGAACCTCGGCATTCCTGCTGCAATTATCGTCAAAGGTGAAGGCAAAACAGCGCAGGAGATTGTCGATATAGCCGTATCGACGACGCGGAGTTTTAATACTGATGGCGTACCGGTCCTGACCGTCATCGCCAACCGGATCGATCCAGAGGCGGCTGACGAAATCAAAGAAGCGTTGTCCCGGGCGCTTCCGCGCGAGGTAATCGCCACATGCATTCCTGCCGACACTGAACTTGCCAGCCCCACGATGAAAGAAATCTTCACATCCGTTGGTGGTGAGGTTCTATTTGGCGAACACCTGCTCTCCAACCACGTGGATAGCTCTATCGTTGGCGCCATGCAGTTGCACAATTGCCTCTCACGCCTTACCAGGAATACACTGATCGTTACTCCTGGTGATCGCGGTGACATCATACTCGGCGCGTTGCAGGCGAACATATCCAAGAACTACCAGAAAGTTGCAGGTATTGTATTGACCGGCGGACTTATTCCCGATCAGACAATCCTCAACCTCATTGATGGTCTGGACACCGTCGTGCCAATCATCTCAGTGAAGACCGGCACATTTGCTACCGTGGCCAAAGTAGCGAACACGCAGTCGCGAATAAACGCCGGCGACACGGAAAAGATTTCACTGGCTATCAGTACGTTCGATAAGTTTGTTGACGTGCGCGCGCTGGAGAAGAAAATAATCACCTTCAGAACACACGGCATCACGCCGCGCATGTTCCAGTATCAGATCGTAAAACGCGCGAAGGAGAAAAAGAAACACATCGTTCTTCCGGAGGGCGACGACGACCGCATCCTTCTTGCAGCTGCGGAACTGATCAAACAAAATGTCGTTGACCTGACTGTACTTGGCCACCGCGAAAACATTCAGGCATCGCTTAAGCGTCTTAATCTCGATCTTGATCTCGACAAGGTGAAAATTATGGACCCCGGAACGTCAGAACACTACGACGATTATGTGCACACCCTTTATGAGCTACGGAAAAGCAAAAACGTGTCGCTCGAAATGGCACGCGACCTGATGCTTGACGTCTCGTATTTCGGAACCATGATGGTGTACAAAGGTCACGCCGACGGAATGGTTTCCGGAGCCGCTCACACCACCCAACATACGATTCGTCCGGCGTTGCAATTCGTAAAAACGAAGCCTGGTTTCTCAACGGTATCCTCGGTATTTTTCATGTGTTTGCCTAACCGCGTTTCTGTATTTGGAGACTGCGCGGTAAACCCGAATCCGACGTCGGAGCAACTCGCTGAGATTGCAATTTCTTCAGCTGATACCAGCAAGATGTTTGGCATTGAACCCAAGGTAGCCATGCTCTCCTATTCGTCCGGCACCTCGGGTGAGGGCGAAGACGTTGAGAAAGTGCGCAAAGCGACCGAACTGGTACGGCAACGCCGGCCTGACCTGAAAGTTGAAGGGCCGATTCAGTACGATGCAGCAGTCGATCCTTCCGTCGGGAAAAAGAAACTTCCCAACTCAGAAGTCGCAGGCCAGGCAAGCGTACTTATTTTCCCCGATTTGAATACCGGTAACAATACCTACAAGGCCGTGCAGCGTGAAACCGGCGCACTGGCTATTGGACCCATGTTGCAGGGATTAAACAAACCGGTTAATGACTTAAGCAGAGGTTGTACCGTTGCAGACATCTTTAACACCGTAGTAATCACCGCCATACAGGCACAGCAGTAACGATTCGAGAAATGAATGTATTTGTAATCAATTCGGGAAGCAGTTCCATCAAGTATCAGTTCATCCAAATGCCACAGGCGAAAGTGGTTTGTTCAGGTCTTATTGATCGCATCGGACTTGAAGGCGCTTCCATCCAGCACAAGATTTTTCGCAACGGCACCGATGAGGTAATTAAGGAAACGCTGCCTCTGCCAGACCACGCCGCAGGCTTGCGTGAGGTGGCAAGGTTACTTACTGATTCCAGGATTGGTGTGATCGCCGACCCTGCAGAAATTGACATAGTGGGGCACCGCGTTGTGCACGGAGGTGAAAGCTTTGCGAAGACGAGTATCATTACACAGGAAGTGAAAGACAAGATTCGAAAACTGTTTCCGCTTGCGCCGCTGCACAATCCGCCGAACTACCTCGGTATTGAGGTTGCTGAAACGATCTTCACGGCAGCAAAACAAGTCGCAGTTTTTGATACGGCTTTCCATCAAACAATGCCACCGGTCGCCTATCGCATGGCAATCCCGCGGCAGTATTACGACGAGCACGGAATCCGCGCATATGGCTTCCACGGTACAAGCCATAAGTATGTATCCGAGAAAGCAATCCAGCACCTGGGTTTGTCGTCATCGCGGATCGTGACCGTTCACCTCGGCAACGGGTGTAGCATCACTGCGGTTAAGGACGGTGTATGCGTCGATACCAGCATGGGGTTCGGGCCGATGAATGGTCTGATCATGGGAACACGAACCGGTGACATCGACCAGTCGGTGATCTTCCACCTGATCAATCAGTTGAAGTACAGCCCTGAGGAGGTGAATGTAACGCTTAACAAGAAAGCCGGAATGCTCGGACTTACCGGATACAGCGATATGCGCGACGTAACACGCGAATACAACAAAGGCAATGAGGAGGCTATACTTGCCTACGAGATGTACGCCTACCACATCAAGAAATACATTGGTTCGTATGCGGCGGTTTTAAACGGGCTTGATGCAGTCGTATTTACCGGTGGTGTTGGTGAGAATGATCCGCTTACCAGAAAACTCGCTATGGCGAACCTCGACAACCTTGGTATCCAACTTGACGCCGAAAAAAATGAAGCTCCCGGCAAGGGCATCCGCGAAATCAATACCAGTGAATCGCGCGTAAAGGTGCTGGTTGTTCCAACCAACGAAGAACTGGAGATCGCCAAACAATGT
>JAEZDW010000512.1 GCA_023417955.1 Bacteroidota bacterium | reverse complement strand
GCTCACAAACGACCTGGAGGAACATCGGGTTTATGTTAACAAAATTGAACGCAGCGTCAGGAAGCTGGAATCCTTCATTGGGGAGATCCTCGACTATTCGCGTTCCAAACGACAGATCCCGATCATTGAACCAATTTCACTCCCAACACTGCTCGACGAGATAGTTGACAATCTCCGCTATACCTCGGAAAATGAACACACAAAAGTGTATTTCGACCTCAAGGAGAATACGTTGCATCAGGACAGCGTCCGAGTCAAGATCATCCTTACTAATATCTTATCAAACGCGTTGAAATTCCAGCGACGGACAACGGATCACGAACCATTTGTACGAATCTCGTCGCGGAAAACGACGCGTCACGTTATCATAGAAATTGAAGATAACGGACAGGGTATCGCTCCCGAGGAACAACCACGCATTTTTGAGATGTTCCACCGCGGCAATGAACAGGGAGGCGGTTCAGGGCTTGGTCTTTATATTGCGAGAGAAGCGGCTGCAAAAATCGGCGCCAGCATCCACATGAAATCCCACTATGGCAAGGGTTCGACCTTTACGGTAAAAGTAGTAGACCGCGGACCGTTCCAAATTATGAGTGAACAGCGTGTGGATATCTAGCAACGGCCAGATACCTATGACAACGCATCAGGTGGTGGTCCACCGGCAGGTCGCGAACGGTCTTCTGGTAACGGGACGAATTCAGCATTATCATTGGGCGGCAACAGAATTCTACCCTCTTTCCAATCTGCTTTTGCCTGCTCAATCCGCTCCCTTCGCGACGATACGAAATTCCACCAGATGAATCGTTCACCGAGTGGTTCGCCGCCAAGAATCATGAACGTCGCGGTTTCTTTGGCATGGATTACCGGGTCAACACTTTTTGAAAACACCAATAGTTGCCCCGTTGTATACTCGCGGCCGCCAACTTCAATGACTCCCTTTACAACATAGATGCCGCGTTCGGAGTATTCAGGCGGAAGGCCGAAACGTGTCCCCTTTTCAAGAACAACATGTACATAGAATAATGGCGAATGCGTCCTAACCTGGTTTTGTAAACCGAAAGCATTTCCGGCAATCAGCCGCATCCAAACTCCCTTTTCCGTAAATATGGGTAGTTCCTCAGGTGAGTAGTTCGTAAATGATGGGGCGGCCTCTTCATCGCGTTCGGGTAACGCCACCCAAGTCTGGATCATCTCAAGATTTCCACCCGCGATAGCCTCAGGGTCTTCGAAGCGCTCCGAGTGTGCTATCCCGCTTCCCGCGGTCATCCAGTTTACCTCTCCTGGTCGAATCGTTTGTTCAACACCAAGACTGTCGCGATGCGTAACCTTGCCACCGAAAAGATAGCTTACTGTAGACAGACCTATGTGCGGATGCGGCAGCACATCCATCTTCCGAACAAGTTCAGGTGCAACGGTTAATGGTCCGGCATGATCCATAAAAATAAACGGACCAACCATACGCCGGAGCCTGAATGGCAGGATACGCCGGACTTCGAGGCCATTACCAATTGATGCCTTACGCGATTCAATGACAAGATCAAGCATAGCAAGAGGGTTATCGTATAAAGATAATCGATCCTGCCAGATCATCGGTAACTCACTGCGGATAATATCAGAACGCGCAACGAAGTTCCGGAGCAACGACAATACTACGGGTTAGTCCGTCTGGCCGTACGTCGCGAACCACAACCGGAAACCCCATGATCAAAGCCGCAGTTAATGATCTGCTTATCTTCCAGTCAAACGCAGAGGTGACATTGATAGTCATACCATCCGATCCTTCCAGTCGCATGTATTTCATCTCCGCATACGGATTGCGGTATTCATCAGTTCCGACGTGATAGATCCCCAGCAACCCGACATTACAGGAAATACTTCTCGAAATCTGCCCGCGGTACGCGGCTCGCAATAAGATGTCTGCTTTTCGCTTTAGCATGTATGAGGGGAAATACTCGGATGCCTCCCCGCCTGGCCATAGCTCATCATTAAATACATTGTTATTTGCGGTTGTGATCGGCTGCTGCCAGCCGAGACTGAATTGCCAGATTCCGTCATACATCGTGACGCCTGTAATTAAATCTGTGGTACCGAGACTGCTTTGATATGGCATGGGAAGGCCTCGCCCCTTTTTACTCAGCCCGCCGTCTGCGAGAGGCACCTTGAATCCCGCAGTGATTGAAGGAACAAAACCATTCTTGTTGATTGGGTTCACTATTGCAGATAAGTATAAATCTCCCGCGCCAGCGGCCCTGCCAAGGTCGCCACTCGCGTAGTTAGCGGAAACTTTGGCCTGAATTGCAAGAATCGAATTTAACTTTCTGTCGTATTGAACGGCAGGCGTAAACACAAAAATGCCTTGCTCTCCTGTGCCTGTTGCGAGCACCAGCGAAACCGTATTTCGCGCAGTTGAATCCTTTTGATGGCCAAGCGATCCAATCGTGCAGAGACCTGCGTCGCTGCAGCCCTGCGCAATCGCACCTCCCGAAAAGAAAATCCTGAGCAAATACAACAGAAGAATTCTGGGTTTCATAGGGAGAACATTGACAGAAGTTTTGCTTTCAACATCAGTAGTTTTTCACGATGGAGATACAAAAGACCAGTGGAACTAACGAACACAACACATGCCATGATGAAGAGCTGACCACCATCATCCCTGACCACGATACCCAATACAAAAAGATGCGAGGCGATTGCACCTATCATAATCATTGCCGCGAGGAGTGCTCCGTAAATAATTGTGCGTGGAATCAACAAGAGGATACCGGCGACCAATTCCGCCACACCTGAGCCGATCCTCCCCCATGGTTCCAGACCCACCGTCGTAAAGATGTAAACGGATTCTTCGTGAGCAGTGAATTTAAAGTACAGTGTTTGAAGCAATATGACTGCAGCTGTAAAACGAAGTAACCATGAAAGAATAAGAGAGCGCTTCATTTTTTAGCTTGTTTATTCCTTATGACCTTAACCCAGTTCGCATCCGCCTTTGGCAGTAGATTCTTCTCATCCTCATTCCATTTGGTAAGGGTGTTGTTGAAGAAGCGATTGTAGAATAAATAGAGCTTTCCATTCACGATCTTGAATGTCTCGGGATCAACCGGAACCTTCTCACCCTTTGCTCCCATTGCATAGGCACACCATCCTCCGTATTCGGGCTTGTATTGATCGGGATTTTGTGAGAACAATTCTTTGTTCTTCCCAGAAGAAAAATAATAGACGGCCTGACCAGATTGCACCCGGAATTGCTTATTGCCCGGTATAGCTTTGCCCTCCGTAAAATATGCAACAGGATCATATCCGTCCAAAGCAAGCCCCTCATCAAGATTGAGATGACTTTCATCCTGGCTTTGGGCCGCGAACACAACGAACAAAAAGATTAGTAAGAGTATTTGTTTCATTTTGAATGACTGTTTTATGAGCGCCGTATTATTCTTTTGATTTTAATGTAATCCAGTTTTCTTCGGCTGTGCGTATTCGTTCATCGCGATCGCCCAGCCAGTTTTTGCGAACCCTTGTGTTATAATTGAGGTACAGCTTGCCATGGACTATTGTCCATGCGTCGGGATTCGTTGGCGCCTTGTAATTGTTACTGACGCCGTACGCGCACCAGCCACCAAACTGCGGGAGATAACGCTCAGGATTGGACGTAAACAATTCAAGATGTTCCCGACTGGCGAAACGCCATTCAACACCGTCAGTTGTGGTTGCATATGCAGCATCTCCTTCCACAGGTTTGCCTTCAGTGAAATAGGCAACAACATCGTAACCGTTAAGAGCGACACCATCTACTGCATAAATAGGCGGCTGACCCTTGACTTCTGCGGAGCTCAGCAACAGGCATGTTATAGTGAAGGTAGTCAGGAATAAACGTTGAAATCTTCTAAACATAAGGTTCCGTTTTATTGTTTAGACGGAACCATCGGGCAATCCTTACAAAATCAGTAATTATTTTTCATGCTTGTCCGGGTAACCTGGGCGCCGATCAACGTAGACTAAGCGAAAACCATATAAATTGATCCCTGATTCTCGCCGGATTTTGATCCATGTAATTTCAACTTGCCGCCAATGAGGGCTCATAGGGCTAATAGCGACAACAAATCCTTGATGCCACGTCTGCATAACGTCGAGATGACGTCGACATAACGTCGGGAGCGCGTTAGGGTTGACAAGGGGTTCACAAAGGGTTCATAAAGGGTTGACAAAGGGTTGACAAACACGTCGAATTGTCCCTGGTTGTGACCCTCTTGTCATCCCCTTGTCACCCCCTCATGAGCCTATTGTCAGGCTCGACGTTAGTACGACGTTATGTCGACGTTATCTTAACGCTTAAAAGACGAAATAAAAAAAATGACTTCCCAGGCAGGTAAAGGACTGGTTGTGTGTCCGAAGGGTATGACTTAATCCAAGCTTCCCGTCCAGGGAACGCACGAGGCATAAGACGAAACGGTTTCTTGACTTCGGAGTTCGCTTGCACTAATCTTTATTCTTCGTTGACTCATCAGAAATCATAATACCCAGCCTTTTAACGGCAGCGTCGCTGAGTTTGTATGGAGGATCAAAATCAAGTGAGCCGGCAATTTTGTGTGTCAGGGAGTTAATGAACATAGATTGCGCCTGAAAGCTCCGGCAGACCGCGCAATTAAGCAAATGGTAATAAAGTTTAAATCGCGCTAAAAGAGAAAGCTGCTCCTGCTCGCGCTTCACGATCAGCAGCGTCGCTTCCTTGCAATTATACATCACTTTACGTAGCAGCATCCTGTTATTTGATATCAAACCAGTTTCGACTTAGACATTCACGCACGATAACTTTCGCGCGATGAATAAGCACCCAATAATTTGACGACGTTATACCCTGTTCCTTACAAATGTTTTCAGATTTTTCTTCCTCAACGTATTTCGCGGTAAATACAGAACGCAATTTTTCAGGAAGCGACTGCATACATTGCTGAAGTATCGCGCTCAGCTCACCGTCCATTGCATCAGGCTCAACCGAGACCTCCCATTCGCGTGGCGCCCGCTCCTTTTTCCAATGTCCATAACGCATAGGGTCATCCTCAAAGAAACTTTGATGGAAAGACGACTCACTTTCCTCAATGTAGGCTGCTGTATCGCGGAGCAGGTCCCGCTTGCGGTAATAGTCAACGATCTTGTTTCTAAGAATTGAAACCAGCCACGTTCTCTCCGAACTCTCGCCCCGGAAATCGTTTATCGCCCGTATTGCCGACAGGAATGTTTCCTGTAACAGATCCTCCGCTGTTTCTTTGTTGCCGACGCGAAGCACAGCGAGGGAGAATAAGTAGTCTCCGTGCTTACTGATCCATTCAGCGGGGTTGGGTGAATTCACTGGCAAGCGATTAGCAGTACCACAAGGTAGAAAAAGTTTGCTAATCTGTATTCGACAAAGCCGTTGACGGCAACGAGGTCCTAACGTCACGGCATGTATTTTTTAGTCCTAACGTACAAAAGCCGACGTTATGAAACCATTGTTTGCATTCGTATTAGCTGCAGTAGCGATTGTTGGCTGCAAGCCATCAACTGAGATTACAGCTTCCTGGCGCAATCCCGAATACCTTTCTGGGGGCTCCACCGGTAATATCGAAACCATATTTGTAACGGCTATGACAGACCGCCCGCACGTGCGTCAAAAAGTTGAACACGATCTGGCGGACGCCCTTGCAGGAGCCGGGTTCAAAACCATTGAAGCCATGAATGCACTGCCGCCCAAGTTCACGACAGAAAAAGATCCGGATAAGAAAAAGCTACTGGAGCAGATTCGGGAAACAGGCGCGCAGGCAATACTTACGGTTGCCCTAATCGATGAGAAAACGGAAACAAGATATAATTCAGATTACTCATACGCACCCGTACCGCGATTCGGATTCTATGGTACTTTCTGGGGATATTATAACAACTGGTACCCTACACTGAATTCACCCGGCTACTACACGCAGGATAAAGTGTACTTTATCGAAACCAACCTTTATGATGTAAAAACAGAGAAACTTTTGTGGTCAGCACAATCAAGAACGTATGATCCACAAAGTCTGGAAGCGTTCAGTGAAACCTTTGCCCGCGTCGTTGTAGAAAAGATGCACGATGAAGGTTTGCTGGCTCGCACCCCGGAAAGTGCCATAGCAAGTGACCGCGACGAAGATAACGAATAACAATCCTGAAACTGAATCCTGGAACGTGAAACTTTCCTTCCAACTTTAAACTCCCATTACGCTCTGAAGTAAGCTTCAAGCTCAGCCAACATATCCTGCCCTTCAACCAGCCGTATCACCAATCCTTTCTCAACGATTATGATCCGCGGACAGATTTCTGTGACGTGATTCAGATCGTGACTTGATATCAGATAAGTAAGTCTGCGTTCCTCTCTTTCACGAGCCAGTAAAGTCTTCAATCGTATCTGGGAAGTTGGATCGAGATTTTCGAAAGGCTCATCCAGCATAATCAGCTGCGGGCTCCCTATGAATGCTGCGGCAATGCCGACTTTCTTGAGATTACCTTTCGACAAGTCGCGAATGTATTTTTTCCGACCAAGTATCTCATCCTGAAAAAAGTCAGAAAACTTTTCGTAGAACACTTTCAAGTCAGCTTCACCCCACTGATGCAGTTTGCCGACAAATTGAAAGTATTCGTCGGGCGTGAGATACGGAATGAGAAAGTTCTCATCGAGGAAAGAGCCAACGAAATGTTTCCACGCATCGGTCCCTTGTGTTTTTTCACCATTGATTTCCACCACGCCCGAGTCTGGCTTGACAAGATCGAGGATCATCCGAAACATTGTTGTTTTGCCTGCACCATTATTACCAACAACGCCAACGCTTTCACCGGCTGACACTGTCAGCGAGGGAATGTCGACAACTGTCACACCTTTGTAGGATTTCTTGAGGGAATCAATACGTATCATTCGAAAATCAATTTTAGTATCAGGAATCATTGCGGAATCCTTCCGCGAGAACGTGTCTGTTTTGCTGGAGGCGTTTTGCTGTTAACGCAATGAGGTACGGCCGGCAGATTATGCCAGTCAGACCCGCGACACCGACAGCGATTATACCGGCGGTATGATATCCAAAAAGAGCCAGCGGTAAATAAAATATATACGGCCCGATCAATACCGGCAAGCCCATCAACCATTGTGCAGCTCCGGCACCTTGCACATTGAATGCACCGCCTTTAGTCAGGTCGATCCGTTTGGGCGACCACATCGAAAGGTTCATAATAACGAAGATGTTAATACCGAGATTGAACAGCAGTGTTGCGAAGTTCATTAACAGTATGTTCCAGCCGAAGTACACATAGGGAATTGACAGCACAAAAAACACGAGCGTAACGATTGTCAGAAGCCAGTATTTTGAGTAAACAAAGTGCACCATCGAAACAGGGCGGGTGAGCGTGAAATCAAAATGACTTGCCTGCCAGCTAAACAGAAACTGGCCATAGTTCATCATAAAAACGCCAGTGATGAATGTTCCGACGAAAAGCAGAAAGCCGGGCATTTCATTCTTATACGTCGGGTTCGGGTAGAAGATCATCCCGTAAAGAAGAATCAAGATAGAAAGGAATAGCATCGTCCGCGGTCGCTTATTGCGTAGGATAAGCCTCGCCTCGACGGTGATCCATTCACCGGTAAGCCCGAGCCGTCTCAGGAAACCAAGCTCCGGTGTATTGAACTGACTGTTGTCCTTCGGCCCGACCTCTTCGGGATACAGGCCTTCACGGAAGACGCGGTAGTTTACGAAGTAGCCAATCGACGCCAGAGCGAGCGTGGCAACGAGGAATAAGGGTCCGGAAGTCGATCCGGAAAATACGTATGCCGATACCGTGGTGAGCTTGAACCAGTTGTAATAATCCGCGGCAGCAAACAATGCGAATACACCGACCAGAGCAAGAATCCCGATAAACGTGTCGTCAAGCTTAACTTTGTAAAGGACCACCAGGAAGTGAACCGTGAGCGATAAAAACCAGAGTCCTGCTATCCACGAAAAACCGACAAGCGCTCCATGCCCCTGCCCTATGGCGATGATCGACATCGGACCAAACAACAGCAGGACAAAAATATTCATGACACTGAACACTGAGCGTCCAAGCAGATAGTGGACGATCGTGGAACGTTTTATGGGCAAATGCAAATATGGCTGGGCATCGAGAACCGGAAGATTCTGAAGCATGTAGCGAAGTACAAATTCAAAAAGAAGGTAATAAAGAAAAAAACGATTGACAAAACCCGCGACATCGGGCTCATCCAGGCCGTTGATAATAATTTTTGGAAGCACGAACCCGAGAGCGAGGAGATAACCCGAGAAGATAACGGCCATCAGGCCAAGAAAGATGGTTGTCGCGGTTTCCCGTGAAAAGGAAACCGATCGTCTGAACTTCTTCCAACCGTGGCTCAGAAAAATACTCACCATGCGCCGCTAATAAGTTTTGGTCTAAGTATCGAATTGGTCGGAAACAGGCCGCGGAAATTACAGCATCCCCGCGATTTCTGCTGCAAATGACGCCATCCGGTTCCAACCTGGTCACCGCATTCCCTTCCCGGTAATAAATAGTAACTTTCTTAAGGTTTTTTTCTTCACCGTGGCAACCCTTTTGCGAAAGTTTCCGTCCTGTGGCAAATTCTAAAGAACCATCTCAAGAATCTGAAATGCTGTTGCTGATCCAGGGCTGCAAGCGCAATGATCGGGAGAGCCAACGATTGCTCTATCAGCATTTCTATGCCTACGCGATGAGCATATGCATGCGCTATTGCTTTTCGAAAGCCGAGGCTCAGGAGGTTCTCAACGACGGGTTTATGAATGTCTTTCAAAAGATAAATCAATATCGGGATGAGACGTCGTTTCAGGGATGGTTGCGCAGGATTATGATCAACGCAGCGATTGATCACTATCGACGGGAAAAGAAGCACTATCACCATACAGATATACAGGTGAGAATGGAAACGACTGATGCAAATGGCGCAACCGCCCTGGACCATCTCGCGCATGAGGATTTGATAGCAATGATCCAGAAACTATCTCCAGCTTATCGCGCCGTGTTCAACCTGTTTGTAATTGATGGCTATACACACAAGGAAATTGGCGAGATGCTCAAAACTTCTGAAGGGACGTCAAAGTCAAACCTGTTGAAAGCGAGGGAAGTGCTTAGAAAAATGATCGAACAAAAGTCGGGCAAAGTATATGCAAAATCTGTCGGATAACGAATTAGATAAGCGTTTCAAGGATGCCGCTGACGGCTACCGCCCCCCTTTCGACCCGGAGGCATGGCAGGCTATGGAGCAGCAACTTGATCGCGATGCCGGTGATCCCGGAACTGGCTTCCGCAGCACGATTGGGCGGTATCTCCCCTTTGTGCTGATCTTTCTGACAGGCTCAGTTACCGGAATACTAACCTGGAATCAATTTTCCGGAAACGACACCAACACCCTCTCCCATTTATCAACACAAACCAAACCTGTTCAAACCCAAACCGAGGCAGGTCTCGCAAGGCGCGGGTCTGACGATGTGAAGTCGGGTCTGGATAATAACACGGAAACGGATTCGCGTCTTGCCGACCTTGCTATTTCTAAAAATCAAACCGGCGAAGGGAACGATTTATCCAAACCGGAATCGGGAAGCGTCTCAACGAAGCGACCACACGCCCGGGAGAAAGCAGGAGAGCAAAACCTGTCAGGCGAGCATTATAATGGAACCCGTAACGCTGGATTGACACCTGTAAACCCATCAGTACGTGCCTCGCATCAGAATCCGGCCGGCACATCACAATCAGACGAGTCACGCGCCGGAACCAAATCAAATCCAACAGCAGAATTTCCTAGTAACGACCTCAGCGTCGCTACCGAAGGCGATGCGGCCTTTGAACAGGATGAATCTCATGTCAACGTCATAAAAGATTCAGACAATGAAGAGAAGCGGTCCCAGGATGATTTATCTGCTGCAAATGACAGCACTACCCGAATTGTGAAATCAGACAACACCACACCAACGAACTATGAATCGGACGAATCGAGGGAAGACGAAAAACGTCCCTCTACGCCGCTCAACATGTTTTCAATCGCGGTTGCATTTTCCCCGGACTACTCCTCTGTAAACTTCAGCGCGCATACAAGACCTGGGACCAATGCAGGACTCCTCGTTGAATATCACTTCAGCTCACGAATTTCTGCACAAAGCGGTGCAATCCTGTCGCAAAAAATCTATTCGGCAAGAAATCTTGAATACAACGGATACACTGCTCAGACCGCTGATGGAGATTGCCACATTGTCGATATCCCTGTTAACATCATTTACCGCCTCCCGTCCCGGGGTAACTATTCCATTACCTCTCAGCAGGTTTTTCATCATATCTGATGAAAAAAGAAGACTACACCTTTGTCATTGACAGCTACGGCGGACCATACGAATACTCGCGGAGCGTACGCAATGAAAACAACGAGTGGTTCAAAGTTTTGAACCTTTCCGCAGGAGTTTCGAGGAGACTTTCCGACAGGCTTTTCCTCGAAGCGGAGCCATTCGTCAAACTTCCGGTTTCCGGCATAGGTGACGGCAAACTCAACGTGAACACACTCGGACTATTTGTGAAGCTGCGTTACAGCTTTCTTCCGATCCACTAAAACCCAAACCCATTATGATTTCCAAACGCAGAACCTTGCTGTTGATGTTGTCGCTCTACGGTGCCATTCTGGTGATGACCATGCGATGTTCAAGTAACGACGACCCCGAACCCGTCAATTGCAGTGCAGTAACCATTAATGTCACTACGGAAAAAACCGACCCCTCAGGCTGCGCCGATTCTGATGGTACCATCACAGCTGCAGCAACGGGAGGAACGACACCTTATCAATATTCAATCAACGGCGGAACATTTGGCAATAACAACAGTTTCTCGGGGCTCGCAGCAGGAACCTACACAGTAACAGTCCGCGATGCTAACGGATGCACAGGTAGCGGTAGCGTAACAATAGCAGCACCGGGCTCAACATTGAACTTCACAGTTGATGCCAATGAAGCCGGGTGCAAGACGAATAACGGCGTGATTACCCTGGCTGCGACCGGGGGTTCAGGCACATACGAATATCGGCTGAACACCGAGGCCTTCGGCTCCACAAATGAGTTTGCAGGACTCGCACCCGGCACCTATACATTAACCGTGCGTGACAGTGAAGGGTGCGTTAGCAATCAATCCGTGACGTTAATGTCAGGCATCACGTATCAATCAGACATTAAAGACATTCTTGACACAAATTGTGCCGTCAGTGGTTGTCACGTACCGGGTGGCGAAGCCCCGATGAGTCTGCAGACTTTTGCGGTAGCCAAGTCGAGAGCCAGTGACATAAAAGCTGCCGTTCTCGCTGATATCATGCCTAAAAACGGGCCACCACTTTCACAGCAACTTAAAGACAAAATTGCCTGCTGGGCAGATGACGGAGCTCCTGAAGACTAAACATGATGAAACGTTGGTTCTTTTTGGTCGTGCTATTTCTGGTAAAGTGTCATTCGCTTTATCCGCAGCGTTATGTTGCAGATAAAGGGATGGTGGATTTTTTCTCCCAGGCAACACTCGAGGACATCAAGGCGGAAAACCAAAAAGCGCAAAGCATTTTTAATGCATCAACCGGGGAAATTGCATTCCGCGTGGGAATCCGCGACTTCCAGTTCAAAAAGAAGTTGATGCAGGAACACTTCAATGAGAAATACATGGAGTCCGACAAATTTCCCTACGCGACGTTCAGCGGAACACTTGAAGGCTTCTCGCCTGAAGGTACAGGGTGGCAAAACGTCACGGCAAAAGGTGATTTAAAGATTCACGGAGTTGCACACAAAATTGAGGTACCCGGAACAGTGAAAATCATCGATGCTGAAAGTATTCTGATGCGCTCAGAATTTACCGTAAAACTTGAAGACTACGGCATAACGATCCCGCAGATTCTCTGGCAAAATATTGCCGAGCAAGTCAAGGTAACAATCGAACTAAACTACAAGAAAAATTGAGAACCTGTTACACCGGCATTTGCCTGCTCTATGCATTCACTGTCTGCGCGCAGGAAGACCTCCTCAACGAACTTGAGGATACCACAGCAGCAGTTGACTATACCTTTGCCACGTTCAAGGGGCAGCGACTTGTGAACGGGCAAACAGTCGAGACGGTCCCTGCCGGTGATTTGCAGTTCATATTTTCACACAGGTTCGGGCGACTCAACAGTGGTATCTATGAGTTTTTTGGCCTCGATGACGCGTATGTGCGTATTGGTCTTGAGTACGGTATCACGGACAGGCTGGGCGTCGGAATTGGTCGCAATTCTGTAGACAAAACACTTGACACCTATCTACGCTACAAAGTGCTGCGCCAGAAGTCAGGAGATGGCACTGTACCGGTGACAATAACTGCATTTGGTGGCGCGGCGGCAAAGTTGTCTCCACGCAACAGCGACCTGCCAGCATCTTTGCCACTAACTGAGCGCCTTGCATACTTCGGGCAACTCCTTATTGCAAGGAAATTTTCACCGGCCGTATCGCTTCAGCTCATGCCGACGTTCGTACATAAGAACACGGTTGATCAGTCGTTTGAAGTGAATTCAAATGCATTGATAGGCATCGGCGGGCGCGTGAAGCTTACAAAAAGCATGGCAATCACTGCAGAGTATTATCATCGCCTGAACGACCACAGCGACTCGCCCTTTTACAATCCGCTTGGATTTGGCATTGACATCGAAACAGGCGGTCATGTTTTTCAGCTGGTGTTCACCAACTCGCGCGGGCTAACGGAACGCGCATTCCTAACCGAGACACTTGGTGATTTCTTCGACGGTAATATTCACTTTGGCTTTAATGTAACCCGCATGTTTTCATTCCGTCGAAGTGGCAAAGAGTGGTAAGCGTACATTATTTCGAGCCTAACGCCGGATTCCGGGAGTTGCGACCAGGTTGGTTGACAAGGGTGTTAAAATCCATGGACGCAGCCCGGAATTTTCCCGCGGCCACTGAGGGGTTGTTGACCGTGGCCGCGGGTTAACGGTAACGCTATTCACTAGAAAATTGATCCTTTTATCTGCACAGGACTTGCCGGATTATGACTGTGTGTAACATTAACCTCGGCTGTTTTTTCTGAAAACCTGATCTCGAATGTTTCGGTGTGCGGGCTCTCAATATACCGGAGGGTGAGCTGCAATGTATTATCATCCTTCCAGAAGTACGCGCCGGCAACTTTGAAAGGCGGAAGCCCGGCGAATTTTGCACGCGCACCTGAAACGAGATACGGGCCATGCTTTTTGGTCTCGCTAAACGCCCAGGTTCCGTTTGCGAACGGGATCACAAACCGGTCGGAAGGCGTCATAATTGAAACTTCCAGATGATCTGCGGTCTTAACAAATCCTATCGCCTCGAGGTTAAAATCATTTGGCTGCAATGATATCTGTTTACCAGCGGGATTCATCGTATTCGAGAATGCTTTGCCACCGGGTATGGGCAGCGACAGCGACTTTAGCTTCGTTTCCAGAAGCGCAACACCTTCCGGATCTTCAGTAATAGGCTTATCCATAATTGCAGGAAGAATATATTCCCACGCAAGATTGATTTCCTTTTGCATATCGGGAGTTTCCGCGGTAAACACAATGACCATATTCTTTTCCGGAACCACGATTATAAATTGGCCATATGCGCCATCAGCGCGAAATGAATTGTGCCGGGACCGCCAGAACTGATAGCCATATCCCTGCAGCCAGTCGCTGGAATCCCGTACGGCCTGCGTCGCCGTAGGTGCCTGCATGATTTGAGCGCTTGTCGCCGTGGCAATCCATTCCTTAGGCAGAACTTGTTTGCCATTCCATTTGCCGTCATTCAAATAAAGTTGTCCAAACCTGGCCATCGCCTCAGTTTGAATGCGCAATCCCCATCCACCCGTGTTGATGCCAAGCGGATCGATTTCAGAATCAAGATCACGAATGTCCAGCGGATCAAAGAGCCGTGGCTTGAGATATTCAACTAATCGCTGCCCCGTGACTTTCTGAATAATAGCAGAGAGCATGTACGTTGCTGTTGTATTGTACAGAAAACGCGTACCGGGCTTGTTGTCGATTTTTCTTGCAAGAAATGCCTTCACCCAATTATCGGCAGAAGACACTATGGAAAAAGTCGGATCAGGATCGTGACCCACGCTCATCGTAAGCAAGTGTTTAATTTTAAGTTCCTTAAGCGCGTCACTTACCGTATCCGGCAGCTGATCCGGAAAAAACTTGATAACGGGATCCTCAACAGAAATCAACTTTTCAGAAACTGCAAATCCGATAGCTGTAGACGTCCAGCTCTTTGTGACAGAGTACATCGTATGTTTCAGTTCTGCCCGGTACGGAGACCACCACCCTTCTGCAATGACCTTTCCGTTGCGGAGAATCATGAGGCTGTGAAATTCCACGTCGCTTTTGTCGGCGGCGTTTACGAATCGTAACAACTCACGGGAGGAAACCCCTTCAGCTTCAGGTGTGCTTCGTGGCAGCGGAGACTGCCGTTGCGCAGAAGCGCTGAATGAAACAACTAAAATAAATGAAAGGACCGCATAAAAACGCGGGCGATAAACGGCTGGCATAAGTCTGGTTAATTTGCGTGGTGGAATATACCCATAATAGCCGACTACGTCAACCAAATAAATGCAAGCACCGCTCAGCGGGTGATTAAGTATCTTTTAAACCACGATTCAACCCAATACCCCGTACGTGTATGCGACGAATCATTTTTTTTCTACTTTTGAATATAGTCATACGTGGCTGTCCAAAACCTTAAACCATTCCGATGCACACCTTCAACATCAACCGTCGACTTTTTCTCAAATCGGCATCCGCTTCTCTTGCGCTGACAACACTGGGCGCCTACGGTATGGATATCACGCATCCGCAAAAGGCCTATCGCGTTGGACTGATAGGCAGTGGGTGGTATGGAAAGAGCGATCTCTTCCGGTTACTGCAGGTAACTCAGGCCACCGTAGTGGGATTAAGCGACCCTGATCGCAATATGCTCGAGAAAGCGGGATCACTTGTTCAGGCACGAACGAAATCGACGAAGCCACCGCGACTGTATCAGGACTACCGCAAAATGCTTGCGGAAAATGAATTTGACATTATCATCATCGGAACACCGGATCACTGGCATACACTCGCTGCCATCGACGCGATGAAAGCCGGTGCACATCTTTATCTTCAGAAACCGATAAGCGTAGACATCATCGAAGGCGAAGCTATTCAGGCGGCAGCGCGCAAATACGACAGGATTGTACAAGTCGGCCTCCAGCGACGCAGTACACCGCACTGGATACACGCGAAGAAAAACATAATCGAAGCAGGTCTGCTCGGGAAAATATCCCATGTCGATATGTTTTGTTACTATCACATGCGATTCAATTCGAAGCCGGACACACAGGTGGTGCCTGCCTTTTTTGATTACAATCTTTGGACTGGCCCTGCTCCCGAACGCCCCTATGACGGCCTGCCACACGGACGCTGGCGTTCTTATTGGGAATACGGAAATGGTATTGTTGGCGATATGTGTGTCCACCTCCTCGACGGAACGCGCTGGCTGCTAAACCTGGGTTGGCCGAAACGGATTTCATCAACGGGCGGAATATTCGTTCAAAAAGAAAGCAACGCGAATATTTCAGACACACAATCCGCCCAGTTTGAATTTGATGAGCTGACATGCCGGTGGCAGCACCGCAC
>JAEZDW010000448.1 GCA_023417955.1 Bacteroidota bacterium | reverse complement strand
AATCTCCTCCATGTTCATGTCCCGCAGATAAAAGTCCTCCAATATGCTTCTGCAGGGTTCGCCTAGCATATCCAGGGACTTGTTCATTATCTCAAAAGTCTTCTCCCGTTCTTCAAAGTCCGTCATTTCTTCTTCAATACCAGGAAAGCCATCGCCATCCATAATACTGACGTCGAATCTTTTCTTTTCCCACAGCCGCTTTAACCAAAGCCGCCTGGACACCGCGTACAGGTAGGTCTTAATCTTACAGGTAAGAACAAAATCTGGCTGTCGTGCGCGTTCATAAAACGCCAGAACTGCCTCCTGATAGACGTCCTTAGCCTCCTGCTCTGTTCCGCTGTTGGTACAAATCAGGTTGTAGACCATGGGGTAATGCGTTTTGTACAGTTCCCGGAGTGCTACCTCATTTTTCTTCCTGATTTCGTTGAGTATCAGCTCATCAAAGTAGTTTTCGGCCATCCCGTTGGGTGTTCTTAATACAAAAGAAAAAACAAGGTAACCCAAGGTAAAAATTTTTCAAAGATTGGGTTACCTGCCCCCCATTTTTGTATGAAAGTGAAATTTTAAACCAAAATCTATGAAAACTACCATCAAATTATTTTTTGCAGCTGCTGTAGTAGTATTTGCCGCTTCATGTTCTTCAAAGCCTGCTGAACCTGCTGCTGAAGAGACTACAACTCAGGAAGAAGCTGCTCCTGCTGAGTCAGCTCCTGTAGAAACTGATTCTGTTGAAGTTGCATCTGACACTACGCAAACTGCGCAATAATTCACAGCTGTGCAGGTGAATAACCTGCACAGCTTCTATTTTTCTCCTACCGGCCGGGCTGATTTCAAAGGTCCATGTCCTCCTGCATCGGAGATCTCCAAATACTTTATCGCAAAACTGCCAGGGGCTCGGCGAAAAACGTGGCGGCGCCCTTCACGCTGGCCTTAATGCAATAACATTTTCTCTAATATTACCCACTCACCTGTGGTAGTGGAATTACGTGACTTGTCGCAATGTATCGGCGAAGAACGCAAGAGGTATTAATCAGACAGACAGGTCAGGTTCGCGCATTTTGTGCTTCACGTTTCGCTTTGTTCACCATCTCTTGTTCGAGATGCGAGAACACCGCCAACTCAAGGCCTCGAAGTTCGCCTAGTCCCTTCAACCTTCCAATTGCTGAATACCCAGGATAGGTAGTCTTTTCAAGATCGTCCAGCATCTGGTGGCCATGGTCAGGACGCATGGGAATCGCCTCCTGTCTTTTCTTCATGATAAAGTATATCTCACGAATAATCCGAAACATATCTGTGTCGCCGTCGAGATGATCGGCTTCGTAAAAGTTACCTTCACTATCACGGCGTGTATTTCGCAGATGCAGGAAATGAACTCGATCACCAAATTTTTTGATCATGTGAACCAAATCATTATCCGGGTGGACACCCAACGATCCTGTGCAAAAACACAATCCATTAGCCAGAGACGGCACAGCTTCGAAAATGGCATCAAGGTCGCGTTCATTGCTTACAACACGTGGCAAACCAAGCACAGGGTATGGTGGATCATCCGGGTGGATTGCAAAACGAAGTCCGCACTCCTCAGCAACAGGGACAACTTCCGATAGAAAAAGAATCAGGTTTTCTTTCAAGATTGCAGCGTCGATTCCCCTGTACTCATCCAACGCGGAGAGTACCTGCTCAGGTGTGAATCGGTCGTCGCTTCCGGGAAGGCCAAGCAGGACATTCCTGTGAAGCAGGCCTTTTTGTTCGTCAGTCATGCCCGCGTAATGTCTCCTGGCACGCTCCATCTCTTCTGCTGCATAATCGCGCTCCGCACCGGGTCTTTTGAGCATGAACAAGTCAAATGCGACAAACGCAAGACGCTCAAACCGTAGGGCCCTCGCCCCATTGGCAAGCGTGTACTCGATATCCGTGCGCAACCAATCCAGTACAGGCATGAAGTTGTAAGTAACAACCTTAAGCCCACACGCCGCTACGTTGCGAAGACTCTCTTTATAGTTTTCGATATACTGCGAAAAATTTCCTCTCCTTTTCTTAATATCATCGTGGACGGGAAGACTTTCAATGACAGTCCACATCATTCCTGCTTTCTCAATGACGTCACGTCGCTTTTCAATTTCATCGACCGACCACACTTCGCCTACAGGTATGTGATGTAATGCCGTAACCACCCCTGAACAGCCAGCCTGACGTATGTCAGACAAACTCACTGGGTCTTTAGGGCCGTACCAACGCATTGTGTGTTGCATCACAAGAATATTAATGTTCAGTTCTTAACGCTCAATCTTTCATTCAAAACTTACAACGACTTAGTGGCGTTGCAATCAGCCTCAGCTACTTCCTTCCTCCCTTGGCACTCTTACTTTCAGGTTTGACGACCACACTCTCGGGCGGCCCAAGGTAACTGGATCGCAGCCCGCCCGAATCAATCACAAACTTTTGAAAGACCACACCCGAATCAACAAGCCATACTTTCAGTGTGTGCACTCCGGGTTTAATGTCCTTATGGATTGATCGCTTGATCCTTATATGATCACCCACCGCATTGTTCCACCAAGCAGGATACTCCCAATCCGGTGTATCCTCACCTTCGTTTATGTTGATGATTTGCGGCGATTCATCATCAATCGATATCGCGAACTTCAGCCCATCACTCTTCTTAAAATTGAGTGTCGGTGAAAGATACGTGTCAATTTTCAGGTCACCACCTTTGAAAATCGTGAACGCATACTCCAACCGTGGCGAATTCCCTCCCGGTTTTTGCGCCGGTATGTCAGTAGGTTCAATGGTGACAGCTGATGCAGTCCGACCGAGATTCGGAACAACATTCCATGCAATATTAGCCGTATTAACATTTCGCGTGAAGTTCGCCGCCTCCATTGATACAACTCCATTATTTTCAACGAAACCTTCAACCGACGAAAGTTCGTTGTTTAGCGGAACCTTCACCGTGTAGCGTTGATCACCTGACGAGATCACAACCTCACCGGTGGACTTGCCCTTGGGAGCAATGCTCCAGTCGATGCTCACGAACACCTTTTCTTCGTATTGCAGATTTCCCTCCGTTGACGACAGTTTAATCCAGTTCTCGTTTGCTGAGATCGTATAGTCAACAGGTTCAGAACCGCGGTTGAATAATTCAATGGAATAACGCTGGCTGTTGATCGGATCGAATGGCGGGAACTCTCTGCCAAAAACTCCGCCAAGCCAGGCTGGTCCGGGTGCATGTTCAATTACATAACCCAAACCTGCCTTTTCCGGAACATGCACGCGCGAAACCGCGGGCATCTTATTCACCGGGGGGTTATTCCAATTTGTGTATCCGATGTGAGTTTGCGACATCATGTGATTCCATTTTCCATCGAGGAGTTTACCATGAAACTCCTTGGTAAGCGCAGCATCGCGATCAAATAGTTCTTTTACTTTATCGGCGTAGTAATTTGCCGAAGCACGCCCTTGGGTTGCATATCGTGCATTTTTACCGGCGGCCACATACATTTCATTAAGGTTGCTGCAAAGCTCAACCGGGGATAATACGAGCTGATAAAAAGCAGCCTTCTGGGTGTCCGGAAGTTTCGCGTAGATACTTCTTGCGGCTTCAGCAAGTTTGCGATACTCGTAGACAATTTTATCAGCTTCGTTATAATTCGTAAGACTATATGTATCCGGCTTAAGCATTTCAGGCGTTCTCCTTGCGTTATACTTGGTGTAGAGAGCAAGGATGTCGGCAATTTCGTGCGCGAATGCATCGCCAAATTGTTGCTTTGTCCAATCGAGGTAATACTTTGGGAGATCCCCTGCGCGAATGCCACTCGGATCCCACGCAAAGTCAAGGAAGAAGCTTATCGGAAGCTCCATCGGCTTAATGTCACCGACGTTAACAATCCACAGGTCTTTTACACCCCATTCAAACGCCAGATTCATCTGCTCCCAGACGCGTTCGATTTGTGTGACGTTCAACCATCGGTATGACACGGGTCCACCGACATAATCAAAATGGTAATAAATACCATATCCCCCTTTTCGACTGCGGTCTTCTTTCTTGGGAAGAATCCGAAGGTTACCCCAGTTGTCATCACACAACAGTATTAAAATATCGTCATCTACGCGCAAGCCTTTGTCATAGTAATCCTGTACTTCTTTGTAGACAGCCCAGACCTGCGGTGTTTCTTCCGCGGGCTTGCCTGTCACGTCTGCGATAATTTTACGCTGGTCAGCGATAATCTCCTGAAGCAGACTGACCGCAGTTTCTTCGGACATAGCTTCATCGCCGTCACCGCGCATACCCAGCGTAACGACACTTTCAAAGTCACCCATTCTTTCAATACCTCCGCGCCAGAACTCACGCAGTTTCTCCTTGTTCGTTCTATAATTCCAGTCGCCACCGTTGAAGCGGCCCCACTCATCGTGGGCGCGCATCATGGGCTCATGATGTGTCGTTGAGATTACGATACCATATTCATCTGCGAGACGTGGACTTTCCGGATCGTCGTCAGCGAACGCTGCAGGACGCCACATTGCGGGCCACAGGTAGTTACCTTTGTTTCGAAGAATAAGCTCAAATACCTTCTCGTAGAACTTGTGGTTAAAGCCTCCGAATTTCTCTTGTGCCCAATTGCGAAGTGCAGGGGCCTCGTCGTTGATGAAGATGCCGCGATATTTTACCTTGGGTTCTCCGAGCGTATGCTTTCCCGGCTTTACAAAAATATCCTGGCGCATCTTTGTCGGCACGTCTGCCCACCAGTACCAGGGAGAAACTCCCATTTGTGCTGACAGCTCAAACATCCCAAAAATCGTCCCACGCTTGTCACTCCCGACGATCACAAGTGCGTTATCCACACCCTTCATCGGCTGTTTCACAGGCGTAATGAGAAACTGTTCATACTTTCCTTTGAGGGCGGCGGCATCGACCTTTTTCTCCTTTATGAGTTTATCGATGAGTGTGCTGTGGCCAATTGTTCCAACTATAACAACATTAGCATATCCTGCCTCTTCTCCAACGACCAATTCTGCATTCTTGCCAGAAACCTGTGTCAGATCTTTTTGAAAGAGCTTAGCGACTCTTACAACTCCTGCGTGATCCGTGTTGCTCACCAAAATCGCTGCCGGGTTTCCGTTCTCAACGAGGGCAAACACACCTCTGGACTTTTCTTTTGCGAGGAAGGAGTCTTCGGGGAACGGGTCGCTTACAGTCACCGTAGTCCTTGCCTCCAGATTTGGATGCGTCCCTTGCGAATTGCATCGCGCGGAGACGAGAAACAAAATCAGAAGAACTGATAATTTGTAATTAATACTTCCTCTGGAGTCAGACGTGATCATAATTCTGATGCAACCAATTTGATTACCTTTTACTCACGGATTCAAGCACGCTGTAATACGCCTTTTTTGGTTTTAATGCGCGATCAAACAGGAGCGTATAATCTGTACGTCCTCGAATCGGAAAATTATTCTTCCACGACACGCCGTCATGTAATCCCCAAAAGGTTACTCTGCTGATTTTGTCAGCGTGTTTGTTGAACAGTTGGAAAATTTCTTTGTATCGATCAGCCAGTTGGTTCTGAACCGAATCAGGTAGACCGGTGGAGTAAGGATTCATTGTCGGGTTGTTTTCAAACCGAACGGACACGTCAGCAGTTGGCATTCTGAAAGGACTTGGCAGAACCGAAACATCTAATTCAGTGAACATCACCTTAACACCAAGCGCTGAAAATTTTTCGATGGCTTCTTCGATCTCAGCAAGTGAAGGATAGTCAAGTCCCCAGTGTGCCTGAATTCCCACGCCATCAATCTTAACGCCTTTCTCTTTAAGCTTCTTGACCAATTGAATGGCACCATCCCTTTTGTCACGATTTACGAGATTGTAATCGTTGTAATATAGTTCTGTGTCAGGGTCGGTTTCGTAGGCAAACCGAAATGAATTCTCAATAAAGCTTTCTCCGACGATTTCAAGAAAGCCCGATTTTCGAAGTGAACCATCTTCATTAAGGGCTTCATTCACGACGTCCCACCCTCCGATCTTTCCCTTGTAGCGGTTCATGATTGTAGAAATATGATTTTTGACACGACGCATAAGTGTGGCACTGTCTACTTTCTCACCGGCGTCGTTCTTAAGCACCCACGGGGCAAGCTGACTATGCCAAACAAGAGTATGGCCGACTACAAACATATTATGCGCTTGGGCCAAACTTACCAGGCGATCCGCATGATCGAAATTGTATTCATCTTCCTTCGGATGAATATGCATCCACTTCATGTCGTTCTCGGCGGTGAGTGAGTTGAATTCCGAAGTAATCAATTTAGTTTCGTTCTCGTCCCGTTGGTGTATCTGCCCTCGGTTCACGGCTACGCCTATCAAGAACTTACCTTTAAATGCATTTCTCAGCGGCGGCTGTGCATTTGATTGAGAACATATCAAAACCAGGACAAAAAGAGAATAAACAAGAGTTTTCATGTGTTATTTCTGTTGAATTTCAACTCAAAGTATAACGCATTTTCTTTTGAATCCAACCTCAAAGCGAAGCCGTACATGCCGAGCCATTGAGCATGTGCAGCGTTTTGCTTAGGTAAGGGTGGCCAATGCACAAAGAATATCATCCAGGGTGATGATTTCCTGGCATAAGATGGTAATTCAATTACCGTTTTGTTTGAGAAAAAAGAAAGGCTGCTCAAGGGAGCAACCCTTCTTAGAAATATAACCCAAATTAACAGTTATTCAGACACATAGCCGGGGTTCTGATATAAGTTCTTCTCCTCGGCACTCACCTCCATATTATCAAGCTGCCCCTGAGGAATGGGACGGAGGTAGTGATGCGGCTGGATCTGGCGGTTCACAACCTGTGGCGTATGGTCGCCGAAGTTCACGCCGCAGATCTCATATGTACCTGCCAGTTCTTCCCACTTTTGGGTGCGCACCAGGTCAAACCATCTGTAACCTTCCCCGAAATATTCACGGGAACGTTCTTCGAGAATATAATCGATGTCGATTACTGCAGGGGTTTCTGCAATCATTGTCGCACTGTTGTCTTCGATACGCTCTGTGTTATCGCCATTATCCCAGCGCCATTTACCCGCACGGGCACGTATAACATTGATCAGATCACGAGCTGACTTGCCAGCAACGGTAGCCGCACCTTTCACAGCGGCCTCAGCTGCTACAAAGTAAAGCTCCGAGAATTTGGCAATCTTGAACGGACGAGTACTGTTTGCGTTGGGCTGTCCAAGTCCTGTACCGTTGTCAGTCCGGTGCACGCCCATTTTCCAGAGTCCTGGATAAACGCGACGGCCAATACCGTTAGGTGAGACAACAAAGTCAGCCCTGCCAGGCAATTGACCAGCGCCCACAGCAGGTACGTTTTTGCCAGGGAAATTACCGCCAGCCGGATATTCGATGTTCGCCAGTTCTGAGTCATCATCGAGGAACGTGAGAATTGGCTCGCCAGGCGCAACGGGCATGTCGTTAGCGTTGTAAAGAACGCCATTAGTCACACCACCCTTAGGCCAATTGCCGCGATAGACGGTAACAAATGTTCCATCGTAGCGTGAATCGTTAGTCTTGTCGGCAAACGTATTGCGAACTGCTCCGATGGTAGGAGCCATACGGGTCCACGGGCGTCCGAGTGCTTGTGCTGCTTCGCGCTGAACAGAACTCACACCGGTAGTTCCATCCGGATTTGCAGCACTTCTGATTTCAGTGTAGTTCCACGTTACCATCCAAACTGCAGAGTTTCCTCCCGGATCAGTTCCTGCAAAACAGTTGATACATGTTCCGTTATAGAACTCACTTTCCTGTGTGTGGTCAGCGTACAAAAGCATTTCTTTGTTTCGGTCGTTGCCGCCTAGGTGAAGATCATAGAATGTTTCAACCAACCCAAACGGTCCCGGATTGTCTATTGCCGTTGTCGCGATGTCATACGCCTGTTGGAAATAGTACTGTGCATTGTGCCCATCAGGGTCAACGCGATCCGCCGCCGGATAGGTAGGAATATTATTAGGATTTTCCAGCCACCATGCATAAGTCAGATATGCTTTAGCGAGATAGAGTCGTGCAAGTGTTTTAGTAGCTCCACCTGTTACGCGGCCGTTTTCAGGCAAGTCCTGAATTGCAGTGATCAGATCCGGGAAAATTCCTCGTGTATAAACCTCGGGAACTGTATTTCGAACAGATTTCGTCGAGGGACTCGTGTTAAACTTCAGTTCTCCTGCGCCAAGATCCAAGGGCACACCGCCGAATGTTTGAACAAGAAGGAAATAATCGAAAGCTCTGAAGAATCTCGCTTCGGCGATGAGCTCTTGGGAGATTCCGGCAGCTTCTGCGTTCTCAATTATTCCACTGGCGGTATTAATATTGCTGAAGCTAAGATTCCAGATTACATCGCTCCGACTACTGTTCGGATCAATGTTGCCTTCCCCGCTGATATCCATAACCTTAAAGTTCTGGTCAGCGCTTTGGCCCCAGGTATACTCATCCGTCCCGGTTTCAAGCGTGTTATAGAAATAAGGTTCTCCGTAAATGTACCGGAGGTGAGCATACATTGCAGTCAGTCCGCCATACACACCTTTCTCCGTTCGGAAGAATCCTGGTTCGTAGATACTCCGAGGCTGCTCTTCGAGAAGGTCGGAGCAGGACAGGAGAACCATGGTCATCATGGCTGTCCAGGCAAATTTTTTAATATTTAATCGTTTCATGATGGTCTTAGTCTAGAAGGTAAGGTTAACACCGATAAGATAGTTACGCGTCGACGGCGTGTTTGTACCAATGGTCAGAATGCGTTCCAGGTTGTTAGACATGTTAACCGCAGCATTCTGGTTACCAAGAGAGTTTGGTTCAGGATCCATACCTGACTCTTTATGGTACGGTGAGAACATAACAAACGGGTTCTGCGCAGTAACATAAACACGGAGGTTAATATCTCTGCTTCTAAGCTGATTGAAATTATAGGCGAGCGTGATAGTACGGATCTTCAAATAAGAAGCATCGAAGTATCCAAGTGTATTTGCGTACTTCAGGTTATCACCACTCCTGATGCTTTCGGGATTCGGATACTTCGCACCGGTATTTTCAGGCGTCCAGTAATCAACTTTCACGTTTCCGTTACGGCCATTCAGCAAATTCAGATAGCCTCCTCCGCCGTAAAGTGTACTATTCAAGAGTCCACCGCGCTGGAATACTCCAACCATGCTGAGATCAAATCCTTTATACCCAACCCTCGTGTTGAATCCGCCCTGGAAGTCAGGCAGCATACTCATAACCTGACGATCTGATGCGTCAATTGCACGAGTAGGTGTACCATCATCATTATAATCTCCCGTGTATTTCACTTTGATCATACCCAGTGTATTCGTACCCGGTTCAAGAATATCACGGTACGGATCTTCCTCCTGCCACAGACCAATCTTTTCATAGTCATAGATGACATCAATAGGGTGTCCCACAAACCACCAGTTACCTTCATTACGTTCCATTCCAGAAGAGAGCGAGATTAGTTTATTTCGGTTCGCATAAATATTCAGCCCGGCTTCCCAGGTCCAGTCGTTTTTCTGGACAATCACACCATTGAGCGATATTTCGATCCCTTTATTTTGGGTACGTCCGACGTTTTCAGTTATTGAACCAACACCAGAAGATCCGGGGAGGCCTTTGTTTAACAGGAGATCCTCGGTCTTCGTAATGTAGTATTCAATAGTACCTGAGAGACGATCCTTTAAGATTGAGAAATCAACACCGATGTTGGTCGTTTTGGAGAACTCCCATCCAAGGTGAGGGCTGGGCACTTGAGTAACGAGATAGCCCGTTGAATACTCAGATCCGAAGTTGTAAGGCCGCGTGGCGAGAAGTCCGAGTGTTTGATAAGGATCAACGCTCTGGTTGGATGTCTGACCGTAACCAACACGGATTTTAAGCGAATTTATCAGGTCGACGCCGTTCATGAATGATTCGTCAGCTATGTTCCAACCCACAGAGAAGGCGGGATATGTGTGCCACTTATGGCCCTCTGCAAGTCGTGACGATCCATCCGAACGTAAAGTTGCAGTGAACATGTATCGATCATTGTAAGAATACATAACGCGACCCATCCAGGACATGAGACCCCACACTGTATACCACTGATCACCCGGGGGAACATTTATTTCTCCGGCTGCTTGTCCGAGGTTGTAAAATTGGAAATGGTCAGCGGGTATATCCCGGGCTGTTATGCGTGAGCGATTGAAAACATTCTTTTCGGCAGAATATAGACCGGTGAAATTAACATTATGTACTGAGTTGAATGTGCGATCGTACGTGATCAGGTTTTCAATCAACCAGTGCCGCGTATGGGAGTTGCTGATCGACGCGTTTGATTCTGTAGTCGGGTTCGTGCTCATTATCCCCTGACCAGTGTATGCACCACCGTTACTTTGACGGTAATCAAGACCCAGATTCACACGATACTTAAGACCTTCAACCCAGGGAATCTTTACCTCTCCAAAAATTGAGTTATACGACGCATATGTGCGTGTTTCACTTAACCACTGGTCTTCAAGTCCTTCTACGATATCCCGAGAATACACCCACGGCTCATCGATCGCAGTTCTTACCGTACGTTTCCATGTGCCATCGTCGTTAAACGGATCGGCCACCGGTGTCATGCGAAGGAGATTTCCGACATTTACCTGGTTCCCCTGACTGGTGCTGTAATTGCTGTTGGTTGTGAATCCAAAGCGGAAATGCTGGCCAACATCCTGCTCTACGGAAGCGCGCAGGGAGTAACGACTGAATTGTTGTGTTGGGATTACAGCCTGATCAAGGAAGTAGCCTGCCCCCACACTGTACGTTCCGCGTTCTGTACCACCACTTAGTCCAACATCATGACTCGTGGTTATCGCTGTTCTGTATAAAAGGTCCTGCCAGTCGGTGTTTACACCTTCTGCCTCGTCAAGACCATACGAGGTATAAGGAATGTTCAGTTTCCTCAACTCGACCATGTCATCACCACTCATCAGGGGATATTTTGAGAACACTTTTTTGGCTCCATGGAACCCATTGTAGCTCACTCGTGCCTTTTGTCCCTTCGTACCCTTATGCGTAGTCACAAGAATAATCCCGTTGGCACCACGTGATCCATAAATAGCCGTAGCTGATGCATCCTTGAGAACATCAATACTCTTGATATCATTGGGGTTAATGTCGGAAAGGTCACCAACGAATGGAATCCCGTCGAGGACGATAAGCGGATCATTATCCGCGGTCAGAGAACGCGTGCCCCGAATCCTGATACGTGTAGAAGCACCGGGTTGCGTGGATGTCCGGCCAAATTCGACACCGGGCAATCGGCCCTGGAGAGCCTGCGTGATATTTCCTGACGGAACGTCCCGCATAGCATCGCCACTGATTGACGCAACAGATCCGGTTACCGCTTCCTGGCGTTGAACGCCATATCCAATTACGACGACTTCTGCAAGCGACTCGATACTCGGAACAAGCGTGATGCTGATTGATGACCTGTTGCCAACAGTCAACTCCTGAACCTCATATCCGATGAATGAGTACACAAGGACTGAATTCGCGCCGGGGACTTCAATGGAATACTCTCCATTTGCGTCGGTAGTAGTACCAACGGTAGTGCCTTTTAACAAGATGTTAACACCCGGCAGCCCTGAACCGGATTCATCGATAACCTGACCACTAACGGTGTTTTGAGCGTATGCGGCCTGAGTTATCAGCGCTGCAAAAATCATTACCAACAAGGAAAGGCAGCGGCATCTTTTCCTGCTGGGGCGTGCACGTAGTAAAGCTACATTTTTCATAGGGTTTAGTTTAATGGAATAAAGGTTTGGACCGGTCTTCAGAGTGAGTCAGCCCCGAAGAATGACTAAAGATCAGTTATCGAATTTGAAAATGCAACCGATTGCAATCTTTTTTCCACCGAAATCGTTCTAAACCGTTTTCAATGTTGCATTAGGCAATGCAACCGATTTAATAAAATTGCAAGAAATAGCAGGTTTTTGACTTGTAATATTTACTCCTACCCGCGTTTTGATGCCAGAAATTGAAAAATGCCCCGGTTGACTATCCGGATTTGCAAGCACGGATTCTCTGCTCCTTTGCACGGACAAAAAGGTGAAATCAAGGGCCTCTCCGGGGGAAATTAGAATGGGATAAAAAACCTGTTGTGTCAGCGGAATTGTGAGTTTTTTTCCGCGTCGAAAAAATGAAGCCCCCGGGTCAATGATGTCACGTCTCTTTCAATGAAAGATTCGAAGACACATTAGACAAGGGTTGGATTTTCATTTCCAGCCAGTCGATTTTACACCTAAGCGTGTTTTCGGCCT
>JAEZDW010000300.1 GCA_023417955.1 Bacteroidota bacterium | reverse complement strand
CTCTCCTCCTGCATGAATTCCGTCACAAACAAAAACGACAGGCGATCACTCGCCTTGAATTCAACAGTCGGCGCGATGAAGAATGAATTCCTGAAACCCGCGTCCTGGAAACTGTTTTCAGTTTGATACGCAGTGTTAAGGCGCAACACAACTTCATTGCCCTTCAGCGGTGTGTTGATATCAGCAGTGACTCTGTTTAAACCAAAGCTTCCCGCAGTGTAAGAAAGTTCGCCGCCAAAGCCTGCATAGGGCTTCTTTGTCACTGTATTGATAAGTCCTCCATACGAAATCAGACTGCTGCCAAACAGTGTTCCACTGGGTCCTTTGATCACTTCAATTTTTTCAATGTTAGCAGGATCAAGACTTCCGCTCGTCAGCCCTGGCAGCCCGTTCACCATGGTAGCCTGTGCTTCAAAACCGCGCAATGCATAATATGATGCACCATCGCCATAAGCGCGACCCGTAGATTCCCAAAGTTTGTGCACCCCCGGCACATTCTTCAGTGCATCGTCAAAGTTTGTAATAGCTTGTTGTTTCAGCAGATCGGCCGACACCGCACTATAAACCTGCGGATTCTCGAGATATTTCAGCGGCAACTTCGAAACATAAGGACTCTCCATGTACTGCCTGCCCGTAGAGATCACAATCTCTTCAAGCTGTTTCGTATTTTCTGAAAGGGTGAAGTTCACCGTCGTCGCCTCGTCGCTTCTGACCTCAACGTCCAGCTCCTGGGTCTCGAGCCCCACAAAAGAGGCAACCACTTTATACGAGCCTGGCTTTACGTTCTTGATCTCAAATCGGCCATTCCGATCCGCGACGGCGCCTTTAGTGGTCCCGTTTATCGACACGTTTACAAATTCAGCCGGACTTCCATCTGACGTTCTTACCACCCCCGCTACCGACCCATTTCCTTGCGCCCAACTAACTGTTTAAAAGGCAGTTAGCACCAAAATCAAGTAGTATGCTCTCATTTTAGAATCAGTCTAAATAAAGTGCAATCCTACGGCACGAATGGGATAGATGCAACTTATTTAGAATAATTCTACACACCAACCATGCATTAGGTACCGCGAACGTTTATGTACGTATCCCGAAATCCATCACGGCAATGTTAATTACGATGGCGGCTGGCCCTATGCGTTGGCCGGACTCCTCCACGTTGGCTGCAACGGGCCACCGGGCTTTCCACTCCAAGCCACATGAGGTGCGCAAGGCCAGTGGTGGGTGCCCCAAATCCTGTTCATCCCTAAATCCCTCGCATCCCAGTCCGCTTTCCGTTGCAATCCCTGCCGCGGCCTGTGCTGTGGTCGATACTCTCATTCCGAATCATACCTGCTGGTTCATCATAGTGCAGTAATTTGTTCCCGCCAGGTTCCAAACGCAGAAAAAATCCAATCCTCATGCAACATTATCAGTGATAATCAGGTCTAGTACAAAATAGATCAACCCGACATTGAACCGTAATCATCCCAAAATCGTGATAATCCATCCTGCTAATCCTAATTCCCGCTCATGATATACAATTATATTCTTATCAGCCTACGCAATCTCAGGAAGCACCTTTCTTTCACGGTGATAAACATAACCGGGCTGGGGCTCGGACTTTCAATCTGCTTGCTGCTGGTATTATGGATTCGTCATGAAACCAGTTATGATAATTTCCACGACAAATCCGAACGCATTTACCGCGTATCATTGGAATATGGTTTCGGTGGTCAGGTGGCCCGGACAGCAGTTTCACCCACTGCGTTACTGCCCGCAATAACCTCGCTTCCGGAGACGGAAACCGGCGTACGTTTCTATAACCCGTCGAGTGAAAATCCCTTCATTGTCGCCACCGACAACGAACGCAATCAGGAACGAAAGTTCTGTTTCGCCGACAGCACTTTCTTCAACGTTTTCAGTTTCAACCTGATTAAAGGCAACCCTGATAAGGCATTAACTGAACCGTATTCGCTCATCCTCACAGAGTCAACCGCAGCAAGGTACTTCGGCAACGATGACCCTATGGGCAAACTGCTAACGATAAACAATTCGCAACCATATACCGTAACAGGAGTTGTAAAGGATCCGCCTGCAAACTCATTCATACAATTCGAATTTCTGGCGTCGTTTCACTCACTCCGCGCCGGCCGCGGGCAGCCCATCTGGTGGAGCGCCAACTATCAGACTTTTTGCGTCATCAACGAAAAAGCTGACTTCGACGCACTGGTAACAAAGACAAATGATATCGTTACGACAGCCCTCGCATCGGAACTCTCCGGCCCCGGTGACTATGTTCGATATAACTTTATTCCTCTCCGCGACATTCATCTTCATTCGGATTTCGATCACGAGCCTGAAGTAGTTGGAAGTATTCAGTATGTGTACATCTTTACCGCTATCGCACTGCTGATTCTCGCCATTGCGTGTATCAATTACGTTAACCTCGCCACCGCCCGGGCAGCCGAACGTGCCAAGGAAGTTGGCATACGCAAAGTAGTTGGTGCCCTTCGCAAACAGCTCTTCTCACAATTCATTGGTGAATCAGTCATTATCACCTTCCTCGGCTTCCTGCTCGCATTCGGACTTGCCTATTTGTTACTGCCATTCTTTAATGAACTCGCAGGGCAGGAATTCTCATTTGATTCATTGACAGAACCGGTATTCATCGGTTACCTCGCTGCGGGAATGATCTTCATTGCTGTTGCAGCGGGCATTTATCCTGCCATGGTGATCACTTCATTCAAGGCCGTAAGCGTGCTCAAAGGCAACTTTAAATCCTCCGCCCGCGGTATCGGACTGCGCAAGTTTCTCGTTGTCGTTCAGTTCACGATATCTATGATCTTGATTGTCGGTACATTCGTAATCAGTAAACAACTTAACTACATTCAGGACAAGCGACTCGGCTTTGATAAAGAAAACACGCTCATCCTTCCGCTTGACGGGAAAACAAACACTGCATTTGAATCGCTCAAGACAGAACTCATGCACACCGGTAGTGTGACAAATGTTGCACGTGGCTCTGATTCCCCGGCCCAGGTTGGTGGCGGTTATTCGATATCGTTGCCCGGCATGACGGAACGCGGCATTATGATCACCGGGCTCATCGCGGACGAAGAGTACATTCCAACGCTTGGGCTGGAGCTTTTGCGCGGCAGAAACTTCACTGCTCACGATGTCGAAAGGCAAGAGAAAGATACTGTGTACACGTTCATATTGAATGAGGCAGCCGTCAAAGAACTGCACCTCACGTTGGATGATGCTGTGGGCAAGCCCGCTACCATGGGCGAACGCAGAGGTGAAATCATCGGCGTTGTTCACGACTTCCATCACGCTTCAATGCACGCACCTATAAGCCCGCTGGTCATCTTTCCGGAGATTGTGCAAGCAGATCAAATCTTTGTTAAGATTCCGACTGGTGATGTCGCCAGGCACATTGAGAATATAAAGAATGTCTTCACCAACCTCGTCCCTCACCGCCCGTTTGAGTTTCAATTCCTCGACGCCGAATACGCTTCACTCTATAACGCGGAACAGCGCATGGGCAAAGTATTCATCGTCTTTGCAGTACTCGCAATCGTGATTGCAAGCATGGGTCTCCTCGGTCTCGTGGCATTCTCTGCCGCTCAGAAAACCAAAGAGATCGGCATCCGCAAAGTTCTCGGAGCTACAGGCTTAAACATCGTGGTGCTCATTACGCGTGACTTTGGCAAACTCGTCCTCATCTCCATCATCATCGGCCTGCCTGCCGCATACTGGTTGATGGAACAATGGCTTGGCGATTTCGCATATCGTACCAATATCGGCACGATGCCTTTGGTACTCGCCGCAGTCTTGTGTCTCGCTATCGCAATCATAACGGCGTCATATCACGCACTCAAATCAGCACTGGTAAATCCTGCAGACACATTGAGGAGTGAGTAGACCCGATTTTGTATTCTTCTGTGTCCTTCTGTGTCCTTCTGTGTTTTCTGTGTGATTCCCTATTCAACGGCCTGCCAGGCTGCGTGAACATCTATTCACTAGTTAACCATCTTCCGAAAGTCGCTGGATTTATCACCATTCCTGTTAAATTTACCTGATCGACCTTTGACCTAACCAATGAAAAGAATAGTTCTGCTGCTATTATTGTCAGCACCGTTGACCCTGCCCTCCATCGGACAAACCTTACAATGGGCAAACAAAGTCCTCGAATTCTCATCGCAGATTACACCGGGCCAATACGCCGCCGAACAAGTGCTGGGGAAGCCGAACGTACTCCCTGCAGGTGGACAAAATCCGGCAGCATGGATGCCCGACAAACCGCGACGTAAAGAATTCCTGAAACTGGGTTTCGCGAAACCGATGAGTATCCGCCAGATTGCCGTTGCTGAATCTTTTAACCCAGGGGCACTCTCAAAAGTATACGCCTACGATGTCACGGGCAGAGAATACGAAGTGATGACGCTCAGTCCACAGGCCATTCCGCAGAAAAGCAGAATGCTGAACATCTTCATTGAACCCACTCCCTACGAAGTCGCAGCAATCAAACTCGAATTCGACGGTGCCGCTCTTCCTGATTATTTCAGTATCGACGCCGTTGCTATAACAGATTCAACGTACCCGGTAATTGCAGAAATTCCTCAGGCAGCCCTGCTTGCATCAGGGATTACGGTTGAAGCCCTTGATGAAAACGTGAACAGCGAGTACAAGGAACTCAATCCCCTGCTCTCACCAGATGGCAAAACACTGTACTTCGGCCGTCAGAATCATCCAGGCAATATGGGGGGTACCGCGGACCGCGAAGACATCTGGTACTCGGAACTTGATGAAAACGGAAACTGGACACTTGCGCGAAACCTCGGCGCCCAATTCAACAATGCCTCGCCGAACTTTATTAACGCCATATCAGCCACACCAGATGGAAAGTCTGTAGTCATGGTGCTTGGTAATAAGTACCTTGAAAAAAACAGAATGGAAGCCGGCGTGTCAATCAGTTCGAATGTCGGCGGACAGTGGAGTAAACCGGTTGCACTTAATATTACCAACGACTACAACCTCAGCGAAAAAGCAAACTACTTCCTTGCCAACAACAGAAAGACCCTCATCATGTCAGTACAACGCCGGGACACACGCGGCGACCGCGACCTGTATGTAAGCTTTATGCGAGACGACAGCGTGTGGACCGAACCTTTGCACATGGGTAACGTCATCAATACCATTGCAGAAGAATCTGCACCCTTTCTCGCGATGGATGACAAAACACTTTATTTCTCATCACGTGGTTTCAGCGGCTTCGGGCAAGCCGATGTTTATGTATCCAAACGGCTTGACGATACGTGGACGAATTGGTCGGAACCCGAAAACCTCGGGCCTACAATCAATTCGCCACTTGACGATTTGTTCTTTAACATTCCGGCAAAAAGTGACTACGCATACTTCTCACGGGGCGTAAGTGAAACCAACACCGACATCTTTCGGGTTAGTCTGCCAATCATGAAATCACCCGACCCCTGGGCGACAGTGGCAGGAAAGCTTGTCGATGCCAGCACGGGCAAACCACTTGCCGCAAAAATCGTGTACGAAAGACTGCCTGATGGAGCGGATCTCGGTATCGCACAATCAGAACCCGAAACGGGCACATATGAAATTAACCTTCCGGGTGGACAGCTCTATGGCATTCGCGCAGAGGCAACCGACTACATAAGTGAAAGTCAGACACTCGACCTCCGTAACCTTAAAGCGGATACAAAAATTGATGCAAATTTCACACTTCGCCCCATTCAGGTTGTGCCCATCGTCGAAGAAGCCATCGTAAGATTGAACACCATCTTTTTTGATTTCAACAAGGCCGTTTTAAAACCGGAAGCATTCCCAGAGCTCGAACGTGTTGTCAAGCTCATGAACGACCGCGCCGGCATGATCATCGAAATCGGCGGGCATACCGATAACATCGGTTCAGATCACTTTAATCAAAAATTATCCGAACGCAGAGCCAATGCGGTCATGAAGTTCCTCTTGTCAAAAGGAATCGACACTTCGCGGATTACGGCAGTTGGTTATGGTGAGAAACGGCCTGTCGTGTCCAACGATGACGAAAAAGACGGGCGGGAGATCAACCGAAGGGTGGAATTCCGAATCGTGAAATTGTAGTCGCAACTGCGAACGACAAGGCAAGGTTGTTATACTTTAACTAACTTTGCACCCGTATGAAAATCGCTTTCTATCTCATTTCAATAATCGCCGGCGTCGCGGTTGCATTTCAGACCGGTGTGAACTCGCAACTTCGTACCGACACGGGTAACGCAGTGCTCGCTGCATTGATTTCGTTTATTATTGGTACCGTGGCATTGGTCGTACTTTACTTTCTATTCTTCCGGCAGTCGCCGATGTTCCCGATGGGGTACAAGTTCGAGTGGTGGAAATTCACGGGTGGACTACTTGGCGTCCTTTATGTAACAGCTGTAGTACTTGCAGCGCCACGCATTGGTGCAGGTAATGCACTTGCATTCATCGTTGGTGGGCAGTTCGTCGCCGCTATTATCATCGATCACTATGGCTGGATGGATCTGCCTGTTACACCGATTTCAATGGCTCGCATTGTTGGAATTGCATTGCTGCTGGCAGGGGTGTATTTGATTCAGAAGAAATAACCAGGACAACGACCTTGCGACATTCTACCTCAAGGTGTCCTTATACGGCCAAAGGTAGAAGCACGCATAGCTGCGGTATGGCCGCCACTTCTCGGAAATTTTCATACAGCGCAAACGCAGGGCCTTACCCGTAGACCTAAGGTTATAAAGGCGTTTCATCGCATTGATGATTCCCAGATCGTCGACGGGGAAAACATCCTTTCTGCCAAGCGAAAACATAAGAATCATTTCAACGGTCCAGCGGCCTACACCCCTTATACTCGTAAGGTATGTGATTATTTCCTCGTCGCTCATACGTTCGAGGTGCTCGTACGTAAGATCGTTATCACGGGCAAAGGCTGCAATGGCCTTAATGTAGCTCGCCTTTTGATAGGATAAGCCAGCACGCCTCATTGACTCTGCATCCAATGTAGTAACAAGTTCCGGGTATGGATACCTATCGGGAAACAGATCGAGAAACCGTTCCCAAATCGTCGCGGCCGCTTTAACGGAAAGTTGCTGACCCGAAATGGCACGCATCAACCTGAAATAAATATCGCGATCCTTCCGCGGCCGATAAGGCGTAACAAGTTCCAGTATCCCGGCGAGTCGCGCGTCCTGCTTAAGTACGAGTCGGTGTTTCATAGTTGGTCTCAGGCTAAAAATAGCGGGCAGGGAATTGCCATGCAAGGTGAGGCCTCGCAAAACAATATCTCGCCTGACCGTTGGCAGTAACAAAAACGAATGCTTACTTGAATGCCAGTCGTGCGAACCTTACTACTCACGAAAACCTAAAAACGATGACCGAACGCGAACTCAGAAAGCTGGAAGGAACAATCCGAACCAAGATGGAGGAAATCAAGGCACAGCGTGTGAGCCTCAAAGACTCTGGTATCGGCGGACTTATGAACACACTGAAAAAAGTAGACGAGGCCCTTTACGAAAAGATTCTGCCCGAGTACAAGAAGATGGTGGCAGAACGAAACATCTTCAAGTGAGATTTATTCACACTATTTGACCA
>JAEZDW010000301.1 GCA_023417955.1 Bacteroidota bacterium | reverse complement strand
CTTCTGCACCCCGGAAGAAGTTAATCGCCTTTATTCCGTCGCCATTGACGACGATGCCATGCGTCAAAATGCCCTTGATCTCAATGATCAAACCGGCAAAAAGACACGACTCACCCTTTGGTTCACTCCCGGAAACGACGTTTTTGGGTATCTGACCCGCTCGGAAAAAATGGTATATTCTGTAGGTCAGTTAATGAAGAGCGACGCCCCGGTATGCCACTTTCACTCCAAACTCATGCAAAAAGAGCCGCGTGTAGGCGGAGCGTGGGAATGGCACCAGGACTATGGTTACTGGTACAAGAACCAATTCATGTTTCCGGATCAGATGATGAGTGTAATGGTGGCTCTTACGGAGGCCAACCGCGAAAATGGGTGTCTGCAAGTGATAAAAGGATCACATCATCTCGGGCGCGTGAACCACGGATTTGCCGGTGAACAGGTTGGTGCGGATTCGGTAATGGTTGACAACGCATTGAAGACAATGGAACTTGTTTTCTGCGAGCTTGAACCGGGTGATGCACTGTTCTTTCACAGCAATCTGATCCATCGTTCGGAAGCAAATCTCTCTGATCGCCCGCGCTGGTCGATCATCTCATGCTACTGCTCACAATCAAACCTTGCTTACAACGAGTCATCTACGAGCTGGAAGGTGCCCGTCGATGTTGTCCCCGATGATGCAATTCTGCAATGGACGAGTGAATCTCTTTCCAAAGCTGACTTCCTGAAAAAGGAAAATGATCCGGCTTTGAAGAAAACCGGCTGGGAATAAGGCAGATCCGATCATGCAATTCACCGCTTGTAGCTAAATGCGATACCACCCCCTGAATCATCCACGGTAGTAGTAAACGTTTTGAGGCCCTTTACGTATTCCAGATACTCCCGCGTTCCGGAGATGCCCCTGCCATGAGAATACACGTTGTGAGCCGCGAAGCAGCCCCCCTTTTTCAGATTTGGTGATACGTCTTTGAAGTAGTTGATGTACCAGCCTTTATCGGCATCACTGAAGACAAAGTCGAAAGAGCCCTTCAATTCTTTGACCAGTTCGTGTGCATCCCCAAGGCGGGCATCGATGTAGGTGGAAAGACCGGCTTCCCTGAAGTTTGCCAGTGCTTCTTTGTGTCGCGACGCGTCCAGTTCAAGAGTGATAAGTTTACCACCAGTTTTGCTGAATGCCCACGCAATCCAGATAGCAGAATGCCCCGTGGACGTTCCTATCTCGAGTCCTTGTTTGTAACCGTTCTTGATGATGACGTTGTACAGCAATTCTCCATCGGAGGCAGGTATATTAAGATCGCGCCACGTATTCTTGTGACTGCGCAGAAATGCCTTGACTTGCTTGTCGAGTGCACTGTCTTGCGGCTTTTCAATCAGAATGTCCTGTGCATTTGCTGCCGCAACGCAAAACACCAAAGCTATGAGTACGATGCGATTCATAACGCATGCCGGGAGGACGGATTCATTAAAGTAAAGCTGCGACCTGCCCGCCTTCCTCGTATTGACCGTAGATGGCATCGCGGAATACCTTATGAAGTTTGCGGTCAAATGGAAAGATCTGCACAAATAACACTGCGGTAAGTTCATTTTTTGGATCCACCCAGAACAGTGTGCTCGCTGCGCCATCCCAAAAGAACTCGCCAACGGTACCTACGTTTTCTTCTGCAGATTGCGCCGGACGAAGTCGCACCGCGAAGTCAATTCCAAACCCAACCTGGCCTTTGCTCGGTAACCACATCCTGCTTGTAACGCTGTCTGAAAGGTGGTTTGTAGCCATCAGCTTCACGGTTTCTGGTTTAAGGACAGTAGCGCCGTTGAATGTGCCTTCATTGACAAGCATACGTGCGAATTTCATGTAATCGTCTATAGTTGACGTTAGTCCGAATCCGCCCGGTTTAAGCGGCCATGGTTTGGAGTTGAAGGCATTGATGAATTCATCCGGTATGCGTACCAGGGTACCATTTTCATCTTTCCGATATACAGCAGCAAGCTTTTCCGGATTGGTTGTTACGTATGAGGTATTGGTCATACCAAGAGGATCGAGGATGTTCTTTTGAATGTATTGGTCAAAAGGTTCCTTTGAAAGGAGTTCAACGAGGTACGCCTGGACGTCAACGCTGACTCCATATGACCATTCCTCGCCGGGATGGAACGCAAGGGGAACGCTGCTGAGTTTTTTTGCCATTTGTGCGAGTGTATTCTCCTGATCCATCGCATTTGCTGCACTTACCAGGCTTCCTAAATGAGGATGATCCCCATTTGCAAATCCTGCAGTGTGACGTGTAATATCACGAATGGTGATTGGTCTTTTCGGAGATTCCAGTTTGATCTTTCCACTTCCGTCGACGCCAGCAAAAACTTTAACATCCGCGAATTCGGGCGCGTATTTCGAAAGCGGATCGTCAAGCTGAAATGCCCCTTTCTCATAAAGCTGCATCAACGCAACACCGGTCACAGGTTTCGTCATGGAGTATATTCGGGTGATGACATCGCGATCCATCTTTGCGCCGCCTTCAATGTCGGCCATACCGAATGCGTTGAAATAGACTTCCTTGTCATTCTCGACGATGAGCGCCGATACGCCGGCAATTGCGCCGGAATCTACCATAGCTTGCAGTGTTGAATCGATCCGTGCACGGACTGGCGCGGTAACGATTCCCGCTTCTGATTCCGCAGCCTGATCTGATGTGGAAGATTTATTGCAACCGGTTAATGCAATAGCATAAACAAGGAGAATGATGAAGGCTTGTCTTAACATGTTTATAGGATTGGTTAATGCTAATATAGAAAAGTCTTTCCGTTCGGTGTCACATTTTTGATCAACGGAAATTATCTTGTCCGTGCCTTTCTGATTAGGAATGAATTGTGGGATTAATTGTAAATTTCGACCATGAACTATAATCCTTGAAATTGGAATCCGCCAAATCTCTTAATCGCTAAACCCTGTTTGATAGTACATTTAATAGACGGCACCTACGAACTTTACCGCCACTTCTATGGCCAACGTTCCTTCAACAAGGGAAAGGACGCGCCTATGGGAGCGGTTACCGGTTTGCTGAACGGCATTCTGCAAATGATTGATGAAGGTGCAACTCACCTCGGTGTTGCCACAGATCATATTATTGAATCTTTTCGCAATGACTTGTGGCCCGGCTATAAGACCGGTGCTGGCATAGAACGCGCGTTATTCGCACAGTTTCACCCGCTGGAAGAAGCCCTCGACCTGATGGGCGTGACGGTATGGCCGATGGTGGAGCTTGAAGCTGATGACGCACTTGCCTCAGCGGCTCATTTGGCTTCCGCCGATCCCAATGTGGACAAGGTTTGCATCTGGACACCGGACAAAGACCTCGGACAATGTGTGAAAGGTGAACGCGTTGTTCAAATCGACCGCCGCGCAGGAATCATCCGTGATGAGCCGACGATCAAAAAGAAATTTGGTGTACCACCTGCGTTGATTCCGGACTTCCTCGCTTTGGTTGGTGACTCCGCCGACGGCTATCCCGGTATCACCGGTATCGGAAAGGTGAGCGCCGCGCGTCTGCTTAATGAATACGGTCCCATTGAAAAGTTTCCGGTTGACGTCCTGGGGAAGAGGCGCGACGATGCACTTTTATTCAAGCGGCTGGCAACACTTGTTACGTCAGCGTCGTTATTTGATAAGGCAGAGCAATTACGCTGGATTGGCCCGACGAAAGAGTTTGCCAGGTTCGCCGACAAGATTGGCGCTCAGCGACTATTGGAGCGCGCTGAAACGCTTGCTTCGAAAATCGGCTAGCGAGTGTTTAGAAAGGCCGCAGAAATTCCCTGCCGTTAATCCGAATCACTCGACTTCGGAAAATAATCTGCATACATTGCGCAGCAACAAGAAAAAACAGTTATGCCGGTAGCAACACGACCATTGGAATATGTGGCATTCTTTAGCATTGAAATCGCGACGAAGGAAGGAAACGCTCACGTATTTCTTGCTGTTGATGCGTACCTGGATTATGTTTTCAATCTGGGTGTTGAGCGGACCAGGGACAAGGAGACGGTTTTGAAGAATGTGTATTTCCTGATTGAGCACCCTGATTTCGCGCAGCACCTTGGTAACGGGTTTACGCTCGTCCTCGAAGATTTCCAGGAATTTGAGCCACAGATTACGAATATCATACGTCCCAACGGTGGATCGTTGCTTTTTGACAGGCTATATCATAATCAAATCATACATCCCGTTCTGGTTAGCTTCCATAACATGCTTTTCCAAAAAGGTGAGGGGGACTAAAGGCACTCCGGTTGAAAAAAATCGCGTTCGCTCATCATTTATCCTCTGATTAAAAGGTTCGTCTGGTTATATTTCGATTACTGAATTATTCCATATGATGATGAGAGGTCTGTACATTTTTACCCTTCTACTGATATCGGCATTATGTGCGGCGCAGGAGAGAGTTCCCGCTTTCGAAATGAACGAACGTCTCGGCAGAGGCATCAATATGGGTAACTCTTTCGAAGCGCCTACGGAAGCTGAGTGGGGCAATCCCTGGCAGCCCTCTTACTTTGAACGTATTGCCGACCTGGGATTTAAACACGTGCGTGTACCCATACGGTGGGAAACGCCGGAGCGAAGTTTATCGGGGTCACCCTACACGATCAGCAGCGAGTTCCTTGAGCGTATTCAGGAGGTAGTAGATGCAGCGCTTGAGAATAACCTGCATATCATTATCAATATGCATCATCATGATGCATTGTTTGAAGATCCGGCTGCCGGAAAAGCGCGTTTCCTGGCACAATGGGAGCAGATTGCGGCGTACTTTCAGGACTACCCGGATAATCTTCTTTTTGAAGTTCTGAATGAACCACATGGCAACCTGACACCGTCGTTGTGGAATGAATTTTTTCAGGATGCGCTGGACGTTATCCGCGAAACAAATCCAACGCGCGTCGTATTAATGGGCGTTGCTGAATTCGGCGGGCTGGGTGGCATCTCAAAACTTGTGATCCCTGAAGATGACTACATTATTTTGTCACCGCATTATTACAACCCGTTTACCTTTACGCACCAGGGCGCGGAATGGTCGGAGGGTTCCGATGCGTGGTTGGGTACGCAGTGGCTTGATACCGAAATGGACCGGGAAGCGGTTGAAAGTGATTTTCGTTACGCACTTGAGTTTTCCGAGACGAACAAGATTCCGATTCACGTCGGTGAATTTGGAGCCTACAGCAAAGCCGATCTTGCATCACGGTCGCGCTGGACGACATTTCTCGCGCGGTGGTTTGAACAAAATAATATGAGCTGGGCTTACTGGGAATTTAGCGCGGGCTTTGGAATCTTTAATCCTGCGACGCAGCAATACAACACTACCCTCGTTAACGCATTGCTTCATAATTCGATGCCGGCGCCTGTTCCGGTGTTCACAATTCCTGTTTACAATAGCAATTTCACTGGGGGAACTGATGGATGGTCACTTACTCAGCAAGGTGGCGCGTCAGGAAGCTTGTCGTCATCGTCATCAGGACTGGATATATCTATTTCCAGTCCGGGAACGGAAGCGTGGCACCTTCAGCTGGTGAAAGGCAATATCAAATTGGAAAAGGACAAGCAATACAGACTCAGGTTTACCGCTAAGGCACAAGCCGCGAGAAGTGTCGTCTTCTATGCCGGGAGAGCATCGTCACCGTGGAATATATACAGTGGAGCAAGTAGTGTAAATGTTGGCACGACAGAGGCAACGTTTACCTCAGTGTTTGCGATGAACGATCCTACTGACCTGAACGCACGCCTTGTTTTTGATCTTGGGACGAATACATCAGCGGTGACGATCACGAATATAAAGGTGGAAGAGATTACCATGGAATCTCCTGTTACATCGGTTTCGGAGCAATCGCCTTATGTGCGCGTACGAGTACTTCCAAACCCGGTTATATCAGAAATGCGAATTGAAAATGATGGTGGCCCGGATGCGATAGAGATTATTGACGCAATGGGTAGACGCTGGACCAGGCATCGTCTTCATGAGCCGGTAACCGTTCTTTCAATGGATGGAATGCCATCCGGTATTTACATCGCGCGCTTCGACAGCGGTGCAATGCTGAAGTTTATCAAGCGATAACTGATATGTTGACAGGTATTCTATCCGAATTTTATGAACGCGATATTCGAAATCTTATCGATGAAATCAGGCAGTTCAAGAATGAAGACAACCTGTGGAAAGTGGCCGGTACGATAAAGAATTCCGCAGGGAATCTTGTGCTTCATCTCACCGGAGGTACAAATTTTCTCATTGGTGCTACGCTTGGGAATTCGGGATATGTCCGTAACCGGGACGAGGAGTTTAGCGTCAAAGACATACCAAGGGAGTCATTGATCGCCGGTTTGGAAGCCTTAATTGAGACGGTAAAGAAAACAATCAGCAATCTCGGTCCGGACGGCTTGCAGCAAAAGTATCCCATCTTCTTTGATAAACCCGACGTTTCGGTGCAATACGTCCTTATTCAACTGCTTGCCCATTTAAATTATCATCGGGGTCAGATAAACTATATCAGACGGTTGTTGGAATAAACGACATGAGCCGGCGTTCATTTGTCATTAGGGTATAACCAATCAGCGGTGACGATTGCCGCAAAACACCCCCTATG
>JAEZDW010000267.1 GCA_023417955.1 Bacteroidota bacterium | reverse complement strand
CATCTCGAGATATGGAATTATCATGTCTGGAATAAGGGTTGCATTAGAAGCGCCATTAAAGTAACCCCAATAATCCTGTGCTTTCGAATTGCGGGGGGGCAAATTGCCTTCATTATAGCTGAACTTGTATGGAGGTTTGAAATCCCTACCAGTTGGATCAAGTTCGGCGATCTCTGTTAGCATGAGTCGCAAATTGACATCCAGTCGATTGCCGCAATCCGATGGCACGGTGGCGGCATCACTGCCAGACCACCCGTTGTAGGTGTACTTAAATGCGAATGTTCGAAGCAAGTTGCCAGACGCGTCCTTGATCTTGATATACTGCAGAATCTTATCGCCATTCAAGTCGCATCGCATGTTTCCGTATTCAAATGCAACTTCTCCGCTCTCATAAATAATACGTGATAGACGAACAGTCTGTACGGCATTTAAACTATAGGAAACGGCGTTCTGATCAACTCCGGAAGTGCCATCCATTATTCGTTTGCGCTCGAAGTTTCCGGTATACCATGTAGTCAAATCCATAGCCGGGAGATATTCTAAATCAATACTTAAGTTCGAATTAGGAAAGGTGATCTTGGTCAAATACCAGCTTGAAACAAAAGTCTCCAGGTCACTCGAAGATTCGACGGAATTGACCAAACTATATTGTTTTGACTGTTGATGCTCAGCTGCACTAAACTGAAAGGTATATCCGTCGTCGGTGACAATCTTCCATCCATTTTCCCTGGTTATTCTCAGTTTTTGGTGAGGAATTACGTGTGTGTTGCCTTCTTTGTCCATGACAAATTTCCCAGTATGTCCCGCGAAATTAAAGAAGAACACGTCAGGCTCGGAATCGTGATTTTGTTTCGCGAAGTCCCATAGCCTTTGAAATTGTTCTTGCGTATGGATAAATGTTCCACTTGTTGAAAGATCAGTAGGGATATCATATGGAGTGGACTGATAGCCATTCGCGCCAAAGTCGTTTCGACCAAAAACAGTACGAGTGACCACACCTCCTGCATTCAGCGCCCAACCCAAACCTACGTTCGATGCGATCTCCTCAACTTTCATCCCCGTACTATTATAACTTATCGAAACAGGCATCGAAAAGTCGTTCTGTACTATGGTATGTATGGGAATGGAGACGTTTGCCTGACCAGTGTATAGAGACACAGGTGTATTTCCATAGACTCCTAACGCGGCTGCGTTCGGCGAAGGTGGGACAGGATTGATAAGATTGGGCTCTTGTATTTGTCCTTGCAGAGTGGAGACAGAAGACAGGAAGCTAAAACTGAAAAGTAAATAAAATGAACAATTCAGCCTTTGTAACGAAATGAAATTAGTAAATGACCAACGATTCATTGCTACTCATTATCAATTGAGTTGAACTATTAAACAGGTGAAGTTACTTTTATACAATCAGTGTTGACATCCTTGCAACACCAGGATTAATATCTTGTACAGAAATTTCAAAAATGACCCACAACCGATCGACAGTGTCAAATGTATACAAACCTTTGGCTATCGCAAATTTTGAGATCAATTAAATGACACCTGATTTTTAAGGTATTCATTGGCCATGTATACCTAACTTTAACTTAGTGTAAAGTTTGGATTATTTTTTGAATACGTTCTTTTTACAAATGCACAATGTCGGATAAAGACTCAAGGAGGAGTACAACACAACCAATTACTCAAGTAGAAAGTAGAAAGATATTTCGAAAAGGACCTGAAATTCGGAAGAATTTCAAATCTCCAAATCTGAAACACTTCTGTATTCACCGCTCCCCCACCCCATCCGCAAATGCTTACCATTCCGGAAGAATGATTTTGTCTCTTGAGTACAGCAATCCAAAAAATTTCTCTTTGACTTCACGGCCTCGCGATTCCTAGTTTGACCTGCATTTAAACACACGCAAGCACCTTACCGCTTCCGGCATACCGAACCGGCTGAATGATTTCCCGCTCATTGATTTTGCCGAACATCAAACCAACCGCGAGCATGAGTGAAGGTATTTTGCCTTCTTCGTCGGGAAGCTTCAGGTTTATCGTCTGAGCCGGCAATCCGACAGAACATGGCGTCCATGGTGTTTCATAAACCGCGGTATTTTTCCGTGGTGATATTCCCTCGACTACATATTTCTCACCATTAAAAACCACATCCGGAATTGGACTCAACACTGCACAGATTCTGAAATACGGATAGGGGTCAAAACCGTGAAAGTTCAGCTTCGGTATCAGTGCTGGAATACGCAACTCCGCAGAGCGCTCCTCCTTATCAATTGATCCGACGAAGTGAACACTGACCAGTGATTCAAGAAGGCGCGAGCGCGTGAGCGAAAAACCTTCCAGGATTTGCGGGTTGCGACTCAACATAACGTTGCGTTGTCCCCATTCTGCCCTTTCAGCAAGTTGCAGCTTCTTCAGCTTCGCATTAAGAACTGCATGCACGTTGTAATTGATGACGGGCTTGAGATTCCAAAGTCCCCGTCCGATTTGCCCTGCCATTTTCGCTCTCGCTCCAAATTCAGCGTTATTTCTCCTTGTATTGATAAAATGCGCTGCTGTCTTCACCTCCGTAGAAGCAGGTCCGCCTTTCTCGCGGAAAATGATTTTGTCCGAGTCCCGGCGACGGTAGGCCGTTAAGTGTCCGAGCGGACCCGTGAATCTGATAATCGACTCAAGTGTAGCCATGGTTTTAGGGTTTTATGTTATTACTAAACGTATTGTGAAAGCGGACAATCTGGTACATCTTGTTCCCCTTTCCCTACATATTAAACGGATATACTTCCCATATATTCCCCCTTATTTATAAGGGAAGACAAATGCGGGTCAAATGCGGGATGAATGCGGGATAAATGCGGGATATATCTGGATATACAACGCAGTTCGATCGGATTTGCACAGGTGCTGTTGGGGGGTTGGATGGTGTTATGAGCCTAAGACCTGGCAGAATCACCCTGATTTTTCAGGGGGCACTGTATTGATTTGTGGCACTTGGTAGCAAGGGCAATTGAAATGGATTGCTTTAGTTGCAAGCTGCGAGCTACGAGCTACGAGTTTGGATTGTCTTAACTTGAATGTTCACGGTTCTGAAGTAGGTTTTTTTTCACCGCAACGCAATGACAAAAAGGTCCGCAAGGAATTCTCACCCAATCAAAAAATCAGAAATTATAAAAAATATTATACATGCCCGAAGCTTGAAGCTTGCAACTGAAGCCCACTCATGTCGATAGCAGTGGCAGCCAGAAGCTGTTGCCAGAAGCTTTATTCATAGCGCAAGGATTTCACCGGATCGGCAGTCGCTGTTCTTACTGATTTGTATCCTGCAGTAATCAATGCTATCAGTACCGTAAATAAAAATGCCGCGACAAATATCCATGGACTGAGGCTTATGCGATAAGCAAAGTTACTGAGCAATGCCTCCATCGCGAAAAACCCAAGCGGGAACGCGAGTACTGCTCCAAAGACAATCAGGCGGATATATTTCCAGATGAACGACATAAGTATTCCTTCAACGGAAGCTCCGAGAACTTTGCGTACACCAATTTCTTTTGTCTTTTGATTCGTCATGTACGAGACGAGACCAAAGAGTCCGAGGCAGCCGATGAAGATTGCAATTGACGTAAATATCGCCATGAGCCGTGACAGCCTTTGCTGGGATTCATAGAAGGTGCGGATATTTTCATCGATAAACGAATATTCAAAAAGGTGATCCGGATAATTCTTGTTCCACTGTTCCTCCAATGCACTTACTACATTTTTGATTTGTCCCTCACCTGCTTTCACCGCGAGCGTCCTGTAACCGCGAACGTTATTGAAAAGTACGACCGGTTCAATTTTTTGTTCGAGACTCATTGTATTAAAGTCCTTCACGACGCCGACAACAGGAATATCGCGGCTGTAAACGGAAACGATTTTACCAACAATCTCATGTGGATTTGTGTGCCCCGTTTGTCTTGCAAAACTTTCGTTAACAAGAATGCCGTTGATGGTATCGCTCTCGACAAGGTTGTTGCCTGCAATCAGCTCGATCCCAAACAGGTCGAGATAGTTGGTGTCTACCGATTTGTATTGCGTTACATATTCGTCCGGATCATCCTGAATGCGAAACCCGGTCTTGTTAACTTCCCCTGAAAACGGTGGTGCACTTGCCAGTGCCACCTGTTCCACACCTGGAAGAGTGGAAGCCTGATGGAGGATCAATTGTTTTGCGGTATTCTCACTCACACTCCCGGGCAGGGGCGCAACGAGGACTGCCTCACGTTTGAAACCCATATCAGCGTTCATGAAAAAATTGGTTTGTTGGATCAACACGATCGTTCCAACGATAAAGAACTGCGAAATGAAAAACTGAAATACGACGAGCCCGCTTCTCAGCCAGTAGCCGCCTGATGCTTTGTTTTCTACCTGATTCTTGAGCGCGAGAATCGGCCGGAACGAGGATACAACAATGGCAGGATATAGTCCGGAAAGAAACGACACAACAACTGTTACGATAACCAGGAACACCGGCAGCACTGCATTGCCGGTAAGATCAAGTGAGAGCTCAAGCTCCATAAACGGATTGATAAACCCGAGAGCAATTTGTGAAAGTCCAACAGAGAGGAGTACTGCAACTACCGTGAGCAGAAATGTCTCACCAAGGAATTGCACGACCAGCTGTCCGCGTGAACTGCCCATCGTTTTTCGGATGCCCACCTCACGCGAACGTTTTATCGCATCGGCCGTAGCCAGGTTAACAAAATTGATACATGCTGTCACAATAAGGACAACGGCAATTGCGCCGAGAATTGTCAACACGGCGCGTGGCGCAGTCTGGTAGCTAAACGTTTCGAAGCGAGTGTCAAAGTGCATGTCATTAAGTGCGATTGACATGAACTCACCCTTGTCGCGTTCATAGTCGCGGTACTTCTTTGTGAACTCTGGCAGGCGTTGATTTACTTCAGCTATTGATGCATCTTCCTTCAAAAGGAAATAACAATGTTCATCGCTCCATATACTGCCCCAGGAATTCTCTTCAGGTGTGGGTCGAATTGTTTCGAATGAGAAAATAAGTTCAAATGGAAAGTCAGTGTTTGAAGGTGATGCTTCTATTACTGCAGCAATCGTATAGTCGACGTCATCATAAACGACGGTTTCCCCTAACACGTCTGTTGTACCAAAGTATTTTGTTGCAAGCTTGTCAGAGATGACGGCTTTTTTTGGCTCAGCAAGTGCAGATATTGCGTTGCCGGAAATAATGGCGCGATCAAAGATTTTGAAGAACGCAGGTTCTGTAAAAACGACTCCAGCTTCTTCCTGAAACTTTTTGTCTTCCGACGTCCCTTGTGGCACGCGTACCAGTGCATCGGAGCGATAGGACGCAAAAACTATTTCTTCTGCTTCCGGAAAATCGAGTCTGAAGGCCTCCGGCAACGGTTTGGGTACCCCACCCTGAAATCTGAGTTCACCGTTGTTTACGCTCTTGTAAATAAGGCGGTATATCCTTTCTTTCTTCGCGTGGAAATTGTCGAAGCTTGAGTGGTACTGGATGATCAGCACCAACACAATGCTGCACGTTATTCCAAGGGTGAGGCCGGCAAGGTTAAGAATGGTACCGGTCTTTTGCCGCATCAGGTTCCGGAATGCGGTTTTCAGATAATTTTTCAGCATAGGACTAATGAATGCGCTCCTAAGTTCCAATACAGTGCCAAATTGCCAAATCGGCCATTTTTGGCCTTTCCACGACAGCTTTCAGGAGGCGGATGTACAATTTCAAAACTTTGGCGTTCGGTTTCGAACGATCTGGAAATTCCCGTCGTTGTATAGGCAAAGTTTCCTATTTTTGGTGTGATGATTCAGGAGATATTGGTTTTCGTCATCTTTGCTGCCGCCATTGCTTATGTTGGCCGGTTGGTGTATCAGAATTTCCAGATGAAGTCCGGGTGTGCAAGCGGCTGCGGCAAGTGCGGAAT
>JAEZDW010000183.1 GCA_023417955.1 Bacteroidota bacterium | reverse complement strand
CTTCATTGCCTGGCACGTCGGTGTCAAGCAGATAGAGTGGGGCATTCCTGAATTTGTCGCACAACCACACCTTGCATTTTACGTCCCGCTTGCGAATGGTGACGGTAACCGTAACGCCGGTATCCTTGAGGAATGGGTATTCGTAGATCGGGTATGTATCGACGGGTTTTCCCTGTGGTGATATCTTCTGGTCGGTGTAACCCTGCTTCCATTTGAGACCGATGCCGACCATTGGGTATTTATAATCGCGCGCGCCCTTCAGGTAATCGCCGGCAAGTATACCAAGTCCGCCTGCATACATTTTGAAATCGCTTTGAAGTGCATACTCCATACAGAAGTACGCGACCCTGGGAAGAGAAGGTTTTGCCATGTCTTTTTGAATTCACAGGTAATATCGGCATTGAGTATTAAAAGTGCATGTCAATAATCATTTATTTCATCCCGGTGTTTCTGCGTCGAAACTTCAAAGGCAGGGAAAACAACAATTCAGCAAAGAAGAAAGATCTGCGTATATTTGTGCCTGACTGTTCGATAAATTCATGTTAAGACTGATCACAACCGTCCTCATTATTTTTTTCTTTCTTTCCGCAGCAAAAGCTCAAACTGTTCAATACTATTTCACGCAGGCAACCGATGCATTGAAGCAACGCGACTTTGTCCGTTACGATTCAATGATAACGAAAGCATTGACGATGTTTCCCCAGCATCCTGCCATTCTCTGGCATGCCGGAAAAGCAGCCGCGCTCAATAACAGACCCGACACGGCGATACGTCTTCTAAGAAAGGCTATCAATATAAGGGCAGATTACAACCTGTCCGAAGCAGATCTCTACAACGTCTGGAAACATCCGGAATTCGCAAACCTGGAAAAGGAAAAGGTAATGCTAGAGACGCCTGTGATAACTTCGGATACTGCATTTGTTATCGAAGATCGTCAGCTGCACCTCGAATCAGTAGCGTGGGACCCAAAGGAGAAAGCGATATTCGGCGGGAGCATTCACAAACGAAAGATCATCCGCATTGGGCGTGATGGCACTGTAACCGACTTTACGAAGGAAGAAGAACATGGTATGACTTCGGTCTTTGGACTCAAGGTAGATGCCCGGCGGCGGATTCTCTGGGCGTGTGCTTCGCCGATGAAGGAGATGCAGAATTATGACTCGACAGCTGCTTCAGCACTTTATCACTTCAATCTTAAAACCGGTAAACTCGTTGCATCGTACATTCCAGGCGATACGCTAACCGGCCACGTATTTGGTGACTTAATTCTGGACAAAGATGGAAACCCGTTTGTGTCAGATTCGAAGAACAACGTCATTTATACAATTGATCGCAACAAGGGTGTTCTCGTTCCTTTTTTCAGCTCACCTGAACTCTGGAATCTGCAGGGACTGGCGTTCTCGGACGACTTCCAGCAACTATACATCTCCGATTATATCAAAGGCATTTATGTGATTGATATGCGCACAAGGCAATTGGCCGGGGTGAAAACAACAGAGGCCATTTCATTAAAGGGCTGCGACGGAATTTATTTCTATGGGAACTCGCTTGTTACGATTCAGAACGGCGTCTATCCACACCGTGTTGTGAGGCATTGGTTAAATGAAAGCAAGAATGCTTTTGTGGGCTATACGTTTGTCGACAACAATCACCCCGCGTTCGGTGAACCGACTATAGGTACGTTCGACGGAAACACATTTTACTATGTGGCAACCAGCCAGTGGAACGGGTATGAGAATGGTAAGGTGAAAGCAGCATCCCAATTGCGGCCGATTGTAATCCTGCGTTGCAGTTTTTGATTTACTTCGACTTGCGTCAGGGGGGTCTGGTTGCTTATTTTCGCGGCCCAATCTTTTCAAAACATAAAACCCAGCGATTTGACCGTCTTTAATCCCATTGAACGCGAGGAACGCGAGTATCTGGAAGTAGTTAAAGAAAAACTGAATCTTGCACTCAACCGTGCAGATTCGTCCGTACGCCAGCAATCGGAAGAACTCCGTCAAAACAAGGAGTATCTGCATCAACATCAGTCCGGGCTGGACGAAGCAGATCTTGTTGCTGCTGAACAATCGATCAACCGGATGGCATTCACCGGTGAATCTGTCGTTGATCGTCGCCGCCGACTTCTGAAACTGGTGCAATCACCTTACTTCGGCAGGATTGACTTCGTTAACGAGGGACAAGACACTCCGGCACCGCTATACATCGGCATTCACACCTTTACTGACGACGCGGCAAAGCAGAACATCGTTTACGACTGGCGTGCACCTGTTTCCTCCATGTTCTACGATTTCGAACTCGGTGAGGCGTGGTATAAAACCCCTGGTGGAAAAGTAACCGGTGAGATTACACTGAAGAGACAATACCGCATTCGCGATGGCCAGATGGAGTTCATGATAGAAAACGACATCAACATCCACGATGAAGTTCTGCAAAAGGAACTAAGCAAGTCGGCAGATGACAAGATGAAAAACATCGTCGCCACTATCCAGCGCGATCAGAATGCAGTTATCCGCAATGAAAGCGCGAGTGTGATGATCATACAAGGCGTGGCTGGTTCGGGAAAGACATCCATTGCGCTACACCGGATTGCATTCCTGCTTTATCGGTTCAGGGACGAAATCAAATCACGCGATATCCTGATCATCTCTCCGAATAAAGTTTTCGCAGATTACATTTCAAACGTTCTGCCCGAATTGGGTGAAGAGCAGATTCCGGAAATGGGTATCGACGAACTTGCAGCCGACCTCCTGGAACATAAGTTTCGTTTCCAAACATTCTTCGAACAGGTATCAGCTTTGCTGGAGGAACACGACGACGCATTTGTCGAACGAATCCGGTTTAAATCAACGTTTGAATTTCTAAGCAAACTGAACCAGTATTTCATTCATATTGAAAACAACTACTTCAACTTTGAAGAGATTCGCGTCGCAGGAACGGTCGTACCGTATCCATTCATCGAAGAACGCTTCCGCGCCTATCATCGGCTGCCCATTCTGAAAAGGGTTCCTGAAGTTGTGAAGGAGGTACTTCAATACATACGTCAGCAGGTAAAACGAAAACTCAGTGGAGGTGAGAAGGCGCGTGTTTGGCAGGCGATACCGCGCATGTTTCGCTTTGACAACTCTTTCGATGCGTATAAGGATTTCTACAAGTGGATTGGAAAAAGTGAAATGTTCCGCATGATGCGCAACGAACGACTCGAATACAGTGATGTGTTTCCTTTGATTTATTGCAAAATTCGGCTTGAAGGTATCACTCCGTACGACCATGTTAAGCATTTGCTCATCGATGAGATGCAGGACTATACACCCATTCAGTATGCGGTAGTTTCCAGGATTTTTAAATGCAGAAAAACAATCCTGGGTGACGTAAGTCAGCGTGTAAATCCATACAGCGCTTCTTCTGCAGAAGGAATTGAGCAGGTCTTTCCGCAGGGAGAGGTGATTAAGTTATTCAGAAGTTACCGGTCCACGCTGGAGATAACTGCCTTCGCACACCACATCGTGCCCAATACGAATGTTATACCGATGGAACGACACGGTGAACACCCACAGGTACTCGGGTTTTCGTCGAATGCCGAAGAGATCGCGGAGATTGGGAAACTGGTTGATGCGTTCCAGAATTCCGGCTACCATTCCCTGGGAATTATTTGTAAGACGCAGGAGCAAGCCGAGGTGGTGCATGCCGATCTGAAATCCGCCAGAGCTCAGCTACTCACTCCGGAAAGCACGGTATACAAACAAGGTATTGTCATCACCACAGTGCATCTCTCCAAAGGACTCGAATTTGATGAGGTAATCATCCCGTTTGTTTCAGCCGGGAATTACAACACCGGAGTTGACCGGAGTATGCTGTACATTGCCTGCACCCGTGCTATGCACCGACTTACGCTCACGTATTCGCGCGAAAAGTCGGAGTTTGTTTGACTAGGCAACCTGCACAATTGCAGCAGATTCCTTCTTACGCTTATGGTAGTATGCGTAGGAAAGGAAGAGCATAGCAATTGGCGGCAGCATGAACATAATATCCGGTCTCGGCCCATAAGTGGCCACAGCGGAATAGCTCGCGCCGATCAGGTCAAAAAACAGTCCCGCGTATGCCCATTCCTTAATTCTGGGAAAACCCGGAATAAGGATGGCAATTACACCAAGCGTTTTCGCCACACCGAGGAATGGTATAATGTACTTCGGGTATCCTAATTCGCCGCTTACCATGTCAACGGCTTCGGGAACGACAATGATGTCGGGAATTGCTGAGAAGAGCATGAAGGCACCGAACAATCCGGTCGCGATCCAGTAAATAATGTTTGTCTTTTTCATACCAATTAGCGTTATCTTGTAACAAAGATATCAGGCCATCGTGACTAAGCAGGTGGTCAGTTGCGGCAATGTACGGGCAGAATACGACATCCTCTGTCAACATAAACAAAAGTAACAGCCCTATGAACTACTCGCTTTGTTTCCTTTTAATAGCTGCGCTTTCAAGTCCGCCGATTCAGGAGAACCAAATGTCGTGGCTCCTCGGGTCATGGAGTCTTGAGGCGCGCAATGGGAAGATGGTTGAAAGCTGGGTTATGGAATCAGACAGCCTGCTCACCGGTCGTAGTGTATTAATCAAATCAGATGGAACGTCAATGCTCCAGGAAACATTGCGTCTTGAACTCAGGAAAGGGGAGTGGTACTACATTTCAAAAGTCGAAGGCCAGAATGACAATCATCCGATAGCGTTTCTTGTCACGTTTGTCGGGCACGAGGAATTTATATGTGAAAATCCTGAACACGATTTCCCGCAGCGTATCGCATACAGAAGAATTGGCGATCGCATGTACGCAAGCATCGAAGGACGCATGAAAGGCAAACTCCAGAAGCGAAACTTTGATTTTACGAAGGAATAAATTCTGATCCGTTTCAAGCTCCTGCACATTATGTGTTATTATTTGCCCTCAAGGAGCCAACCGACGTACGCGATCTTCCAGGTGCCGTCGTGTTTTTCCATGATACGTGTCTCGCGACTCAGCCCGGGCATATCCATCAAGGTGTCGCCGGTGTCTTCGCCGTATTGATCGAACGTGAGCCATGCAACGTCGCGATAAATCCGCATATTCATGTTTTCCCTCCGGACAGTTGTTGCCGTCGGATTAGCTTCAGGACTTTTTGTGAAGTTATTCTTTGATCGTTCAGCACGCTCATCCCATCCCTGAACAACTGTTACGCCACCGTCTGGCCACCAACCCATCGTGCGGATGTACGG
>JAEZDW010000439.1 GCA_023417955.1 Bacteroidota bacterium | reverse complement strand
GCTACGGTCAGGGCTACGGTATCGGTAAGAAATACCGGCGGTCGGACAGGCAAGGAAGCGGTCCTATGGTTTATTCATGACGAAACTGCAAGTATATCGCGACCCGTCCGCGAGTTGAAGTATTATGACAAGATCACGCTTGAACCGGGCGAATCAAAAACAGTTACTTTTGAAATCGTACCGGAACGCGATCTTGTTTTTCCAGACAAGTCAGGAAATCCGATACTGGAAGATGGTCGATTCCATTTGATGGTCGGGTCATTGAAAACGTCATTTTCACTTTCCCGCTAATTGGGAACATCCCAATTTAGACTGAGGCTGTCAATTGGTAGCCTCGTTTTTTTTCATCCGTCTGTAAAATGATAGCCGACACCTTTTATAGTAATGATCTGAATATTCTTGTCGTGTTTGAAGAGGTCGCGTAAGCGGGTGATGTAGACATCCAGATTTCGCGAGTTGAAGAATGAATCGTCGCCCCAGATTTTCAACAGGATGTCTTTTCGCTGAACGGTTGCGTTTCGGTTGTCTACAAGCATTTGCAGGAGTGTAGCCTCCCGATGTGACAACTTTCTCGTGTTCCCGTCAATTCTTATTTCGTAGCGATCTGGCACAAATTCATAACGGCCGATTTTAATCTCCTCCCGTGCCGAACTTTGTGGTGTTTGTGTGAGGCGCAGGAGGTTGTTGATTCGAACAATGAGTTCCTCCATGCTGAATGGCTTTCGTATGTAATCGTTTCCTCCTGATTCAAAACCTTTGATGAGATCCTGCGTCTGTACTTTGGCAGTGACGAAGATGATAGGAATTTCAGGTGAGCTCTGCCTTACTCCGCGGGCAAGGGTATAACCATCAACGCCGGGAAGCATGATGTCGAACACACAAATATCAGGGTTAAATTTCCTGAACGCCGGGAGCGCGTCGGTGCCATCGGCAATCATATGCACGACAAAATCTCTGCTTTCAAGACTTTCCTTCACGATGCGCCCAAGTGACGGTTCGTCCTCGACGTATAGCACTTTTATTGACATACCTAATGTATTGAACGGGGAAACGTGATGGTGAAGTCGCTGCCTTTTCCAGGTTCACTCTGAACATTGATTTTACCTGCATGCAGCGCGGTCACGAACTTGACATAATTAAGCCCCAGTCCATGCCCCTTGACTGCGTGGATATTGCCCCGCGGTACGCGAAAGAACTTCTCAAAAATTTTGTCATGGAACTCGGCGTCTATGCCGATGCCCTGGTCCGTTACCGATATCGCTACCGTCTCCGGGTTTCCGATGATGCGGACTTTTATGTGGGGACTCGCAGGACTGTATTTGATCGCGTTGTCGACCAGATTCGTAATCGCGTTCATAAGGTGATCACGCGATCCGCTAATTGTGAAACCATCTCCTGTATAACTGAGTGAGATATCACCACCCTTGCTTTCTGCCAGCACTTTCAAACTTCCAGCAACATTATCAGCTACCTCCCTCAGATCGATTTCTTCTTTTGATATCGACGCCGGATTATTTTCCAATACGGATATCTTGAGAATGTTGTCGGTAATCATCGACAGACGAGCCAGCTCTTTTAGTGCAATTTCAAGATATTCACCAGCAAGTTCACGGTTTTCCATCGCGTTGAAGTTCCGCAAAGCTTCAAGCGCAACACTAACCGTTGCCACTGGAGTCTTCAATTCATGGGTAATGTTGCTGATAAATTCATCTTTCGCCTGGACCAGTCGTTGCTGATTGCGAAGGTTTCGGTAGACGAGAAGGAAGGCCCCACATGTAAGAGCCGTCAAAAGCAAAACAAAAAATATCTCCGGTGCGATTGCACGGATCAAAAACAAACGCGTTCCAACCAGCGAAGCGGAATACTGTCGGAGCGGGTTATACAACGCTGGATCTGTAGTTAGTGTGTCGGTAAGAATGTTGCTCGTCGTGGCAGGCAGTTGCTGACGAGAGAAAAAATCAATACGCCTCGCACGAAGGGTACCCCGTTGCCTTTCCTCCGGACCAGGGATGACGTTGATGACCACCGGTAGCTTTATTTCGTGTTGGGCCAAAACTTTGCCGTATCGATCAGCAAGCAGCGCCCGCGATACGGTGTCCTGCGTAACCCGAACCACAAATGTTCTGTCCTGCCCCTCAGGCAAGTTCAACTGAGTCAGTCTTTCCATTAAAGGCTTGACGATATCTGCCTGCAGACTGTCGGATGGGGTGGTGATAAATACGCGCACATTTGACTGAGTTGATGATTCGTCACCAATGGCGCGAACGCTGGTCTCCACCCGCGTAACGGAGTGGTGGAAAACTGTATCCTTACTGCCGATGTCGATACGCCCCGCGGTAATCGCAGCTGTGTCACCAATAAACGGTTGGACGTTCCGAAACATCACCGAGTCGCGGAGTTCGTTGAGGGTGGTGCGGAGATGTATACTGGCGTCACGACGCAGGTCTACCCACTCCTTTTCATACGTGCGATAAAGCCACAGCCCTTCCAGGAGAATCAACAGGAGGATACTGCTGATCATCAGCCCCACGGTGAACGCGTTCCGGTTTATCATCAACTCAAAAATACGCACTTCAGTGAAGCGCGATTCACTTTTAACCTTAATTAACATTCCATTCAGGCACGTTAACCCTTATCATCATCAAGTGCCCGTACTTTTATCACAAAAAAAAATATGAGAACCGCGATAATGGTTATTGGCATAATGGTATGCGTCGTTGCCGTGAAGGCGCTGGTAAGCATGCCAAAGGAGGGAACTATCAATTACGAAGTGAAGGTGAATCTTCACCGGACAGTGCCTTCGGATCGTCCTGAAATGAAAGAAATGCTCCCGGAATTCGATACCTATCATGACCGACTTGTTTTCCGCGATGGCGAGTTCCTTTATAAGAACGTTGAGGAAGAGGAGGGCGAAGAATTCACCGGCGGCGATGGCACCTTTCGCATGAGAATACGAAGACCACCAGTTGAATATTACGGCAACCAGACTACCTCTCAACGGATACGTGCCCAGGAACTCTTCGGTAAGCGGTATCTCATTGAAGACAGTATCCGAATACTTCCCTGGCAATTAGGCCCCGCAACCCAGACGGTCCTCGGATATACATGCAAGGAAGCGTCCTGGTATAATGAAAAGCGCAAACAGCAAGTCAAAGTGTGGTACACCGAACAATTGCGACCTTTCCTTGGTCCCGAAAGCTATAACTCGCTTCCGGGTACTGTTTTACTTGTTGACATAAACGATGGAGAAAGAATAATCACTGCAAAAAGTGTGGACCTCTCTCCATTGAAGAAGAATGCATTAAAGGTTCCGGCAGCCGGTCAGCGTGTCACTGAAGAGGAGTTCGATAAAATACGCGAGGAACAAATCAAAAAGATGGGTTCTCAAGGTGGAAATATGATCATCAGACGTAATTAAACGCGCGGAGATGAGGGTTCTTTTTGTTTTTGTTCTTTCCCTTGTTACTTTCTCCGCGATCGGTCAGCGGGTTACAGTGCGCGGCGTTTTACTCGATTCAGCAGGAAATGTCCTTCCGTCGGCAACAGTGCTGCTTCTGTCCGCAAAGGATTCAACTCTCGTTAATTTTGCCCCGTCTGATGCGTCCGGCGGGTTCCAACTGAAAAACCTGCAACGTATGCACTATTTGCTGAAGGTGTCTTACGTCGGGTTTCGCACATTCGTCCGTGATCTTAATCTCCTGGAAATGAACGAATCCCTTGTAGACGTAGGCAGGCTGACAATGGAAGCTCGCGTAAATGAATTGGACGAAGTAACGGTAACCGCGGAAAGAGCACCAGTCGTTATCAAAAAAGACACCATTGAATTTGACGCCGGTTCATTCAAGACCAAAGAAAATGCTGTTGTCGAAGACTTGCTTAAGAAACTGCCGGGAGTTGAAGTTGACAACGATGGAACAATCCGCTCTCAGGGTGAACAGGTGAGAAGAGTCACTGTCGACGGGAAGACTTTCTTTGGAAATGACCCTAAACTCGCAACGCGGAACCTGCCTGCAGACGCTATCTCAAAAGTGCAGGTCTATGATCGGAAGTCGGATCAGGTTGCCTTTACTGGCATCGACGATGGCCAACGCGAGAAAACAATTAATCTGGAACTCAAAGAAGAAAAACGAAAGGGAGCCTTTGGCTCAATCACGGCTGGTGCAGGTTCGGAGGAACGCTTTGAAGGAAAAGCAAGCATTAACCGATTCAGAAAAGGAAACCAACTTTCTTTCCTGGGACAGGCCAACAATGTTAACCAGCAAGGATTTGGAATCGAAGAATACATGAATTTTACGGGGGGAAGCCGCCAGATGATGGGCGGCCGGGGTGGAGCGATACGTCTTCAATTCGGGTCAGATAATCAAAACGGCATTCCACTATCGTTTGGAAACAGAAATAGTGGCATCATGACCAGCTACGCGGCTGGTGTT
>JAEZDW010000434.1 GCA_023417955.1 Bacteroidota bacterium | reverse complement strand
TACCTCGATTGCTGACAACTCCGAGGAAAGATGATGCTTCAGCCTCTCGATGAATTCCGCCGGATAGTTACCCCGTTGCTGTAGTTTAATGTGAATATCATCAACGGCGAAAACACTTCTCAGCATTGCCGTCATCGTAAGCAGGTGATCCTTCACTGCGGAAAATTCGAAAGCAAAAGCGCCGGTATCTCTTCCCGCTGTTACGAGACATCCGATCGTAAAGTGCGGCGAGAATCCTTTCACTGCAATCGCCTGCGCGCGCATGTGCCTTTGAACGGTGCAGAACTTCAGCATGCCTTTTTTTCCATCGCGTTTTCTGATTGACGCTGCTTCCAAAGCAAGTGCGTTGGTCGCATCTGCCAGCACCTCGCCATTCCGCGTCGCCGAAACAATTTTGTTCTGATCAACAACTCCCACAACGGAACAGGTACCTAACGGAACCAATGGCGAAACCTGTTTCGGCTCAAATCCATGTTCACTGAAAAAACGCAGTGTCTCTTCAGTCTTTTGAACAAGCCGGACGTAATCCGTCTCTGCCGGGTGTGCGAAGCGATTCTTTTCATAACTCCTAAGCAAATCAGCGGGGGTCATCTGAGCAGCGCGCTCCGCGAAAACCTTCATGAGCAGCGAATTCAGTTCCGAGCCCGTAAGCTTCTTTGAAAGAATATCAACCAGGTCGATGCCAAGTTTCTTTTGAATACTGCGTGCTATGTTATCGGTAATCATCGTTCAATTTAGCGATAATGAATGCATTGAAAAATTACTGCACGTTCAACATACATTTTATCTGATACAGTGTAAGCATATTTTGGCCGTGTCCCCGCCTTGATGTAAAATGAACTAATCGGTGGCACTGCCGCCAACGCATCTGTTGGAGCATTGAACGTTGGATCACAGGCGGGGTCGCGCTCTCCGCTGTACTCCGCCTCAGGGGCGTTCCGATAATAATAAGATCAGCTCACACCACCAGAAGCGCTGCCTTCGCATTGCATCGCTGCAGCGAGGCGTCGTGCCGCTGCGATCGCTCACGGGCGTTCTGACTTTGTAACAGCCCGAAAACTTCGCGCAGCGACACGTTAACTATTTATCTCATTCTCCATCGGGAACAAAGCCTCCATCAGAAATGGATCGCTTTCGCCTTCGAGCAGTGCAAGTTGTGCCTGCACTACCGTATTGAATCTGAAGTATTGATCCTTCGCGATGAAGCCCGTTGTCCGCACCCAGCTTTCGACGGAATACTGCTTCATGTAACTTTCAATCATCGGCGCTTCCATACGCGAATGTGTTGTTAAATATTCAGCCATCTTCAATAGGAGCAGCTTATTCCGTTCGAGCAATGCCCACGCCTGCGTTTCACAAGCGCGAATGATGGCAATTGCCTGTGCATCGTACCTCCGCGACGTCATGAAAGCATCCTCCTCTCTCGCACTCACAGCCAGGTGTATCGGATCAGTCCCCATTGCATAGTTTCTCACGGCGTTGTTTGCCAGTCGCGATGCTTCTTCAATATCGGCAACCACTCCTGATGACGTGTGCTCCTCACCAAAGATCATCTTCTCAGCAACGTATCCGCCAAGCGTAATGATGATATCCTTCTTGAGTGTTTCTTTCGTCATCGGTCCCTTAGGGAAATTGACCAGGCAAAATCCTTCCGAGTCGGATGCCGTCCGCGAAACAACTACCGAAGGAATGATCCTGAACGTAAGGGCGGCCAACACGGCGTGACCGGCCTCGTGTACCGCTACGTGTGCCTGGATTTCAGGATCAACACTCTTTCTCAGGTTCTCCAGCTTCAACTTCGCGGTATCATTGAAAGAAAGCAATACATTGCCGGCAGCATCCATGATCTGATACTGAAACTGCCCGTTCGCATACGCCCACTTCACCTGATCAACTTTTAGCTGTGTTTCGACAAGCCTTACAATCATGGTGCTAAGCCGTGATTCGATAAGGTTCTTAATCGTCGTGAACACAGGCCGCGTTCCCTGCGCGGGAAATACGCCTTCAGAATACACGATATCAATTACCGATTCATCGAAGGCCACCTTCCATCGAAATTGCGTCATAACAAAGTCTGCTACCCTGTTTAACTCCTGCCGGATCAATGCCCGGAACTGCGCACAGTTAAATGACTTGTAAATGATGTGGTTGTTTCCGAGTCGCGCGATCTGCTCTGGTCTGAACCTCGCCTTCAGCGCCCGCTTGATGTCCGCAATGGTAATCCTCGAGGTTGCCTCGTGAAACTCGTCAGCGCTGATATCAGGGTTCAGATTCCTGCTCATACCATACGCTTCATCCAGATTACCTAACACGAAGATCAAAGACTTTGACAGGTCCAGCGTTTTCGTAGCCGGGCGCGTCGCCATGCCTTCCTGCAGCAACACCTGAATATCATCAGTAGTAGCCTTGCCAATTCTTGCCCGGATTTCTTCTTTAGAAACGTCGTCGCCCTCAAACAGGTACCACACCGACGTGACGAAATCGTCGGAAAGAAAATAACTCTCCGTCAGCTTCGCAGAAAAACGTTTATTGAATTCAAACTGAAATCCGTCGAAATAACACCTGAACGCATCCATTCCATTGGTGATCAATCCACCTTCAATGATGAGTCCTGCCTGAATAGCCTTATGCAGCCTCGTCAAACAGTTCTCGGCTTTAAACAGGTAATATGTACCTGAATCCGAAAGGTATTCGACTTTTCCGGAATCAATCAGATCCCACATCACGCGCAGTTTGTCCTTACCAAGTTCTCTTTCATCGCCGTCCAGTGTTCTGGCAAATTGAAATTCGTCAAGACAAATCACGGATGACTTCTCGTGAAAGAATTCAAGCTCATTGGTCAGGATGTTTTTCATCCATGACGCCGAGTCTGATTCGAACTCACCCATGTCGAGGTGGCTGTAGAGTTTCCGGTAATCCAGCAATTCAACAATGGCATTTACCAGCGCAGTCTTCCCAGACCCGGTAAGCCCCCACAGATTGATAGTCGTCGGACGCAATTGCGCGTGCGGAAAGAGATACCACGGCATCATCAATGCAATAACCTCATCGATTACATCATCAAGACCGAGGAATCTCTGCTTCAGCACGCGTGCAATGTCTGCCAGACGCTGCTTTTTCTCAATCAGCTCTGTATATACAGCTTCCATTTTTTACTGCATTAATTTGTTTTCAGTTTCGAATCAAGCCATTCGTACCACCCTCGGGAAAAACTTTCCCTCGACGTTTACGAGAGTCGCCTGACTCTTCATTACCAATTCAATATCCTTATAACACATCGGCGCTTCCTCAGCACTGCCACCCAGTAACGCCACGTTCTCTTTTTGCAACAGCTTCCTGAGGCTGCTCATCGTAATCGAAGTCCTTGCTTTTTGCCGCGACATCTTCCGACCTGCACCGTGTGCTGCCGAATTCAATGACGCTTCGTTACCAAGACCGCTGACTACATAGCCCGGCGTTGTCATACTTCCCGGAATAATACCAGGAACACCTGACGCAGCCGGCGTCGCACCTTTGCGGTGAACGACGTACTCCACACCGTCACCAAGCTTCTCCTTCCAGGCGAAGTTGTGATGATTCTCAACTGCTTTTATGACGCGCGCACCGAGTGCATTGCAGATGCGGCGGTGAATCACGTCATGACACGCCTTTGCATATGCACCTGCGAGATTCATCGAAAGCCAGTACTCCTGTCCTTCCTCGCTATCAAGATCCAGCCATGCAAGGTGTTTCGCCTCGCGTGGAAGCCTGCACTTGTTAACGGCTATGGCCGTGTAATGCTGAGCGATGTTCGCACCCAGCCCCCGCGAACCAGAGTGTGACAATATCGCGGTGTAGCTACCTGCGTCTATTCCCAGGCGGTTTTCGTCAGCAATTTCAATTATCCCCGCCTCAACGAAGTGGTTCCCGGCACCTGAACTTCCGAGCTGCCTTACGGCATTGCCGTGAAGCTTCTTCAGTAAGGATGTCTCGCGAAATGTCGGATCATCGAGAACATCGTGGTGTTGCTTTACTTCTGGTTCGCCGTCGTTACCAAAATGCGTATGGTCTCGCAAAATGTTACGGATTTCGTATTTGCGATGACCAACATAACCTGAAGGCAAATCAAGAATGCTTAGCGCCATCCTGCATCCGATGTCCATACCAATACCATAAGGAATCACTTCATTCCTTGTAGCGAGTACTCCACCAATAGGCATACCGTAGCCCTGATGCGCATCCGGCATCAACGCGCCCTTTATCGCAACAGGCAGTCGCATGACCATCTCCATTTGCTTAATCGCATTGTTATCGATGTGCTTATTGCCAAACACGTCGAAGTGTTTTGGTTCATCCTCGAGATCGAACGTGTTGAATACGTCGCGCTCAATCCCCGACGACAGCTTATAAGCAAGCACACTCAGGCGCTCATCATTTACATATTCACCAGGTTTATCCAGTACATTTTTTATCAGCGTCAGCTTATCCGTGTTCGGTAAATGCTTAAAGTGCCTGTTCATAATATTTAACGACAGACTCTTCGCCACCGCCGACGGAAAACTGATCGTTGACAAGTCTCTAATATTGAGTTTTTGTTTTCCCATAGTCGTAGCACCCCAGCTTCGTGATCGTGCTGAGTCTTGCGCATGAAAATCCATTGATGCCTTGTGTGAACGAGGCACGAAAGAAGTCATGGCTAAGCCTGTGCGGGCTTGTTTGTTCTTATGAAATTGATTTTAAAAGGACAAAGCAGTCTCGGTCTGGTATTTTGACTTACCAGCGCTGCTTCAGGGTGATATATGAACTTACTTCCAACATAGCTGCCTCCATTTTTAGGTTGAACACAGAGGTGAAATGCTTACGCAAAGGTATATCAAATGACGGTTGAACTCAAAACTGTGAGTGATAAAATTGCAGAAGTTAGAATTATTCTAAACGACGTTGAGTGATGCGCTGTCTGATGCGATTTTCTTGCAGAACAGTCAAGCGCTTCAAAATGAAAACAGAATGGTAACTTTTCAGTGGGAGGTCAATGTCGGGTTTAGAGCTCACAGAAAACACAGAAAGCACAGAAGAAAGCACAGATGGGGCAGGCATACCTGTAAGAGTGATTGCTAGTCAGAGTGTGACCTTCAGTGGTGGGTATTTGTTTAGAGCTCACAGAAAGCACAGAAGACACAGAAGATAGCACAGATGGGCCAGGCATACCTGTAAGATTGATTGCTAGTCAAAGTTTGTCCGCCTGTTTAGGTCTCACAGAAAGCACAGAAGAAAGCACAGATGGGCAGGCATAACTATAAGATTGATTGCTAGTCAAAGTGTGTCCGTCTGTTTAGGTCTCACAGAAAGCGCAGAAGACACAGAGAAAGCACAGATGGAGGAGGCACACGATATAGGCTGCATCCCAATGCTTACGCGTGTTAGCTAAGCTTCAACGATGCAGTGTTTGTTATAGTAAAGCGTTTCGAATACTTTTGTAGAATTGCTTTCAGATATCGATATGTTTTATTCAAGAATTCGTCAGCGTGAGTCAGGTGTCTTGATCTATGGGATTTGTCCGCCGAAGGTGCACACGCCATTGGATAAGGTCGTGAGCAGTGCGGAGAAGCTTGGACAAAATTTGTCGACACTGGATATCGATGCACTGGTTGTTTATGATGTGCAGGATGAGTCTGCGAGAACAAGTGAAGAAAGACCGTTTCCATTTATCAATTCGCTCGATCCGCTTGAATATGCGACGCAGTATCTGAAGCATATTCCCGTATCAAAGATCATTTATCGCCCCGCAGGAATGTTTGAGCTGGACGAATTAAGTGCATGGCTTGAAGAGGTTGATCGAAATAAATTCTTCCCGGTGTTCGTGGGCGTGCCTTCACCTGACTACATACCGAAGACTTCACTTGCAGATGCTTATGAAGTGTGGCGAAAGAATTACGCAGCGACTTCAGTGATTGGAGCCGTTACTATTCCCGAGCGTCATGCAGTACTAAAGGATGAGCAGCACAGGATCCTGGACAAAATGGCGGGTGGTGTATCGTTCTTTATTTCACAATGCATCTTTCACGTCGAGTACGCGAAACGTGTCGTGGATGATCTTGTGAGTGCCTGCAGGCAACGCGGCACCGAAATCCCGACTGTCATTTTCACATTGACGATATGTGGCTCACCAAAGACGTTGCAGTTTATGGAGTGGCTGGGAATATACGTCCCTGCTGAAATCCGTGACGAGCTTTCGGCAAGTGAAGACCAAATTGCCTGTTCACTGCGAATAGCTTCAGGGATAGCGAATGAACTCATTGAGCACTGCACATCGTGCGGTGTACCCTTTGGATTCAATGTCGAAAGCGTCGCAATAAAAAAAGATGAAATTGAAGCTTCCCTCCAGTTGGTTGGAATTGTAAACGCACAACTGCAGGCGAAAGGTCTCAGAAAAGAGGCAACTGTCTTGACAGCAAAGACTGCCAGCTAATCAGCGCAGCACCGTCACGACTCCCTGATAACGGGTGTTATTTGTCCCCGAAATTATTTCAATAATGTAGAAGTACGTATCTGCCGGCACGTCGCTGCCATTCCTTCGTCCATCCCAATACTGTTCGAGTTGTGATGTCTCAAAGACGACTGCTCCGCGGCGATCGAAGACGCGAATTGCAACGGACACATTATCTGCATCGCGCGTTGGGCGCACCAGCCAAACGTCGTTGGATAAATCATTGTTGGGCGAGAACACCGTCGGAATATCAAGCACAAGCGGTTCAGCAATTACTACGCGCTTTGATTTCGCCTCACTGAAGTTGTCGCCGTCATTAAGGCGGAAGTGAATTACACGCTGACGTTGGACGGGAAGTGTATCGCTCGCATATGTATATCGGACCGAGCGCAATGCCTGCTGGTAAGCCGCAAGCGAAGCGCGTCCAAATATGACGAGTATGCCGGCATCTGCATCGAACACTGTGGACAACGCACCTTCTGCCCACGTCGACAGCTGATCCCGGCCCGCGAGGAAGGTACTGCCGTCAAAGAAGACTTCGGCGTAAAACAATTCTTTGCTGTCGGGATCGTCTATTTCTATTTCGGTGGCAATGGGTAGTCCGGTATTCCCAACGCTATAGTGCAGTACATCCTCTCCAAACGTTACGAACAAGGGCGGTCCACCTGGTGTAGGTTCAGGTTGGGAGCCGCTCCTAACCACTGAAATCTGCAACTGGAATACATCGCTGTTATCCTTCCCATCATTCACGATCACCGGAACGCTGAGGATACCAACAAAGTCTTTGTCCGGGACAACATTGTTTCCTGAAAGGCTGTAATTAGGTCCGTCAGATAGTTTTATTGAGAATCCCTTCGGGTAATCGTTGTCGGGGTCAACAACGGTGAGGTGAGCAAATACAATAGTTACTGACTGATTTACTTCAACACTGATAGATTTCTGCGCAATTATCTGCGGCGGCGTATTTTTTACTGGAGGTGGTGGAGTCGGAGTGGGTGTCGAAGGAGCCGTGACTTCAATGTCAATCTTCTTCTTATCACTCTCTTCAGTTACGCGATCGCCGCGCATACGCACTATTTGAATTTCAACCTTGAGCGTGCCTTTGAAACCATCTTTAGCAGTGACTGCGTTTCCTGAAACGGTGTAGTCTTTGCCCTCAAAAACGCGCAATACAAAATCACGCGGGTATTCTTTCTCGCCCGGACCTGAAATTGTGAAATCGGTAAGCTGAAGCGTAATTGGCGTTGTCCCTACTGTGGAAAGTGACTTCTGCCCGGTGATCTTCAATTTTTCCTTTGCCGCACTGCGTTTGACGTCGACATCAATACGCGTATGGTCACTGGATGCGACCTCTCTGCCATTCTTAATCCTGCGTATCCGAACTGTTACTCTGAGCTTGCCATTAAATCCTGCATCCGGCGTTACGGTGGTGTTCGAAACGGAATACTGTTCGCCATCAAAAACCTCCAGCCGGAAATCGGCAGGATACTCTTTTTCACCAGGCCCTTTTATCTTGAAGTCGTCGAGCGTAAGTGTAATCGGCGTGCCCTCCTCAGTTGACAATGGTCGTTTTTTTTCGACCTTGATCTTGCCGCCTTGCGCGAACAGACCACTCGTCGTGACGATTAATAACGCCAGAAGTAGATACCGTGCAGGCATACAGTTGTAGGAGGTTGCGTACATAGTTTGTTATCAGCCAGAATACGGTAAATTTTCATACCCTGCCTGCTGTAGCCGTGAACCCTGTACGCCGGCCAAATCAACGGGGGCTCACGAAGGCACCGCTTGTGCACAGCCCGAAGGAATAACTATTAGTAAGTTAATGTTATTCCATTATATTAACCAAAGCGTTTACGCGTTGACGCAAGCGATTATCATAACTTCATCGTACCTTCATCTAATCAACATCGAACCCTATGGACCCCCTCAAAAAAGAAGACCTCAGTCAGGAAGTATTTAACCTTTACGACGACTACGCACACAATCGCATCGACCGCCGAACATTTGCTGAAAAATTATCCACATATGCTGTTGGCGGCGTAACGGTCGCGTCACTGATGAGCTTTCTTATGCCCGATTACAAACACAAGGTTCAGATTGCCCAGGATGATCCACGTGTCATTTCAGAGTACGTCAACTACGAATCGCCTAAAGGCGGGGGTACCATGAAAGCACTGCTTGCAAAGCCGGCCAAATCAAAAGGTAAGCTCGGCGGTGTTGTCGTCGTGCACGAAAACCGGGGGTTAAACCCGCATATCGAAGACGTCTGCCGCCGTGCAGCAGTGGCTGGCTTCATCGCAATTGCACCTGACGCACTCACTCCCCTCGGCGGCTATCCCGGAACCGATGACGAAGGCCGCGCAATGCAAAGCAAACGCGATCGCGATGAAATGCTCGAAGACTTCATCGCCGCCTATGAATACCTCAAAGGTCACAAGGGCTGCAATGGCAAAGTCGGGGCAGTTGGCTTCTGCTTCGGCGGTTGGGTTGTTAACCGAATGGCAGTCCGTTTACCTGAATTAAATGCAGCCGTACCCTTTTACGGTGGCCAGCCAGCCGCAGAAGATGTCTCTAAAATCAAAGCCCCGCTGCTTATCCACTACGCCTCCCTTGATACGCGCGTCAATGAAGGATGGCCTGCCTATGAAGCCGAGCTCAAGGAATACTACAAGTAGTACACGATGCACATGTACCCTGACACGAATCACGGCTTCCACAACGACACAACGCCACGGTATGATAAGGCCGCAGCCGAACTCGCATGGAGTCGCACTGTTGAGTTCTTTAAAGTGCACCTGAAGTAGTAGTCCGTTATTGCATAATTGTAAATACTCCTCCAACGTTATCGTGATGAGCTTTCCCGTTAGACTGGTCCTGCTTCCATTGTTTAGTATCCTTATTCTCATTGCTGAGGCGCAGCCCTTAACAGCAGATGAAGCCACGCAGATTGCACGCTCACTGGGTGACAAAAAAATACTCAGCGACGCCGGGGTCAAATTTTTGGAGACGACGTTGTCGGCTGAGCCGGAACAATATTTTCGCGGAACGCACCCAACCGAGGGGGTTGCCCTGATGTCGAAGGAAGGCATCCTTTGGTTTTGTTACGCGGCGTTCATAAATGAATTTATCTATCGATCGGGGGCAATGTTACCCAACAGGGAATTGATCCGTGATCAACGTCGCCTCACACGAATGGCAAGAAAGTCGGCGGATGACCCCGAAGCCTATCAACAATTAACGAATGACATATCAGGGAAAGAGTACAGCCTGTCACGGAAGCGATTCAAAGGTTACTTGATTGAGGAACGTATCGCAGCTGAAGACTCGATTTCATTAAAATGGCGCGTACTTCCGCTGTTTGGATCTGTCAGGCAATCTAAGAGAGGTCTGGTCCATAAGTCGCGAAGCACAATCGGAAAAACACGCACCAGGACAGCACGGGAAATCTTTGAAATTGGTCTCATCAACGAACGGATCCTTAATGAAATCGAAGCAAAACTTGCCGACTCAATAATCACAACGGAGGATGAAGTCTTTGCCTTCGCCGCGGAGCGCGCAAAGTACTATAACGATTACCCCCGGCAACGTGGACTTCAGCTTGCTTTTCTTGATTCTCTCGTTAAACACGATCTCTTAACACCTGCAAACCGGCAATCGTTAATTCAATCAAACGGAGACAATCAACTGAGAACACAGTTCGAAATCCTGGAACGTTGCAATCCGGTTGTTTTACTTGAGGCGGTCCACACGAACAGCCTTGTTGAAAACTACAATGTTGTTATGCAGAAAATCGAACAACTCATTCCCGGATTTCATTATTCAGACCTGCGCGTGAGACGTGACACGATCACCACTGAATTCGGGCCTGAAGTGAATACACTTGTAACCTTCCGGCTTGATGAACTAACTTACGGTCACAGATTCGAATACTATGTTCCACCACGTGAAGATCCCGTCGCATCTGTCTTCGCTCGAATAAATGCCCTTTCGTTTTATCCGGCTGTCAACTCCTGGCTTTCCGATCAGGGATCACCTTTTAGGCTTTATCAGGCTAGCGAGGAGGTCGTGCCAGAATCACGATGGGTGTCGCAGATGCGTTACGATGCAAGGTCGGCATTGATTCTTTTGACCGAAGAACAGCGTCGCCTTTGGAATGACGACATCTACTTCCTCAGTCGCGAAAACCACCAAAGCAGGATAACCTCTGCAAAAATAAGAGCCGCAATCGACGCCTTCGAACGAATAGGCTTGTTCAGTCACCTCAGCAAACAACAGATTGATTCATGCCGAATGGAAGCGCTGTACTCCGGCCGGCATTCATGGACGTCGTTGCTTAAGTTGTTTCCTGATGTTATTCACATTTTCGATTGGGAGACTTCTGTATTCAAATATCCTTATGTTCATCACGCGAACGCATTCAGCCGGATCGCGCGAGGGCATTTTTCGATTTCAAATGCAAAGGATGATTTTGACATTTCTGGTAAGCCGAAAAGCAAAGTGCATTTCTCATTTGATTTTAACGGCAAACACTATTCGAGAGGACTTTCATTCGACGGGGACTGGTTAGATCCGGAGTTCCTTGAGTTCATCCGGTATGCACTTGCCGACAACAACGTACCCGGTACTTATTTCTCGTGCTACAGTGGCGGGCAGGAGTCGGGATATATTTTCCTGACCAGAAATCAGGAGGAGTTCATCCGAACGAACTATCCGGAAATTCTTTCTACAGAATAGTCCTGGCGCGAGCTACACGAATATCAAATTCATTGTATACCTTTACCCCCAGCTAAGGGGTGCCTTGTCGTCAGAACGGCGACTGAAACACAGGCTGAGATTATACCCGATGAAACGACATAGTTTCATGCACCTGATCTGGGTAATGCCAGCGTAGGGAACAAAAGCAGCTGATCAACCTTATCGGCGCTCCTTCAGCACATAAAACTATGAGTATTGATCTTGCCCCCACATGGGAGTTATTGAAGGAGCAGGCTTCACACACCGATGCGATTCAATGGATCGTGCTGGTCTTTGGCGTGACCGAAGTTCTACTCGCGCGCGCCAACAATATTCTGCTTTACCCTGCGGGAATAATTTCTGTGACGCTGTCCATGTTCAGCCTGTTTAATGTAGGACTTTACGCTGAGTCGCTGCTGAATCTCTATTACCTCGTAATGAGTGTCTACGGATGGTGGTACTGGCATCGGAAGAAGGGTGAACCACCGGTTCCAATTTCACTAACAAACAAGTCAGAATGGTTAACCACTGCGGCGATCGCTATTGGCGGTTGGGTCGCATTGTATTTTATACTGCGGCAGTTCACGCCATCCACGGTTCCGGCATGGGATGCGTGGGTGAGTTCAACAGCATGGGCCGGGATGTGGCTCCTGGCACGAAGGAAAGTCGAAAACTGGATACTGCTTAACATTTCCAATGCGTTTGCAGTCCCACTCCTTTTTCAAAAACAGTTACCCTTGTTTGGTGTGCTGACGATATTCCTTTTTATCGTAGCATGTATCGGATACGTTGACTGGCTCCGGACATACCGGCGCGAAGCAGGCGCATACCAGGAATGACCATGGAAACACCTTCACATCCAAAAGACAATTTTCCGCTCAGCGACCTCGAAGCAATCCGCTCATTCGCTGCCGAAGCAGAATCATCCGGAAAGTTGCATCCCGAACAACTCGCTGCGATATACAAGTCGAAGCTGTTCAAGATGTTCGTACCACAACAACTCGGCGGATTGGGTTTTACATTACCTGAAGTCTTAAAAACCGAAGAAGCCCTTGCCTGGGCCGATGGCAGCACAGCATGGGTTGTAACGTTATGCAGCGGCGCGGGGTGGTTCGTGGGCTTCCTTCCAAACAAACTCTCCGAAGAGATATTTGCCAATGACCACGCATGCCTCGCTGGCAGCGGTGCAGCAACCGGAACAGCTGAAGAAACGCATGATGGATACATCATCAATGGAGAATGGTCATACGCATCAGGCGCACCAGTTGCAACAATGTTCACAGCTAATTGTGTGCTCACAAAGAATGGCATTGCGCGCACAGATGATGACGGCAAACCGTTGATCCGATCGTTCATCTTTTACGCATCGGAAGTTGAAGTAGTCCGCAACTGGCGTGCAATGGGTATGATCGCTACTGAAAGCCACGGGTTTCGTATAGCCAATCTGTTGGTACCAGCGGATCGGGCATTCATCATTGATGCGAAACACACAACGATAGACAAACCAGTTTATAAGTTTCCCTTTCTTCAGCTTGCAGAGACAACATTGGCTGTTAACTACTCGGGTCTCGCCCTAAGATTCATCGACCTCTGCGAAAAAATCATCAAGTCGCGTGCACCCGGGAACAGAGCTTTCAACGCATTAAAGGATACAGCCCAGACCATCGATGAAGTCCGCGGACGATTTTATGCAACCGCCGAAAAGGCGTGGTCACATTGTGAGAACAATCAACAAATTCCTTCTGAGATTCTTGATCGCCTGAGCGAAACGAGTTTTCAGCTATACAAGACCGCTCTTGTTTCAGTTCACATTCTTTATCCCAACGCCGGACTCTCAGCAGCAGATAAGACTACCGAGATCAATCGCGTGTGGCGAAACATCCATACAGCCAGCCAGCATTCGCTGTTTGCTTCGCGAACATAATCCCGTTCTTGTTGTAATCATTGTCGCAGTTGACCCACAAGGTTGGCAGATGCGCACCCTTTAATATGATCATTCTTTTTCAACCTTTGGAAGAAAAAAGAAATGATTACAACAGACCAACAATCACAACTGCGCACCGCGTTGGACGCGGCTTTCAGGGAATTTAAGGAAGCTCTTTTGTCGATTGACAAAAACAGAATTAATGAAGTTCCCTTCGAAGGAAGCTGGACACCCGCGCAAGTTGCTGACCACATTTTGCTCGCAACGGACGGATTACCCGATGGAAATACATCTGCAGCAGATCGTCCTGCCGACGCGATGTTACCTGCAATCCGCCCCTGGTGGGAAGACCTGTCGCAAAAGTTTCAGGCACCGGAGCCGTTGCTTCCCGACAACCGGGAACGATCCCGCGATGAGTTGATTTCCGAACTGGATCGCGTTCATCAAAAAGACCTGCACATCCTCGATGAACAAGATCTCACAGAAATCTGCCTCGACTTTGCACTCCCCACCATCGGCTACCTGACGCGGTTTGAATGGCTCTGGTTCATTGAAATGCATTTGAATCGACATTCCCACCAGTTGAAGAAGATTCAGGAAACATTTGCAACACACGGCTAAAGAAGTTGCATAACTGATTGGCAGCGCCGTCCCCGGAAAAAATTTGGTAAGAGCCAGACGGACTGACTATTTTCAGGATCGTATGAAAATAACCCTCTGCCTTTTGCTGGCATGTGCCGTATCGGTTGCCAATGCCCAGCCATCTCAAGCCTATCGCGACAGTATTGCAAGGCTCACCGCCGCCGACCACGCGGACATGAAAAAACAACTTGGCATCACCGTTCCAAACAGACCCGGACCGTCAGGCAATCCACAGGCACCGAACGCTGCCAACTCGGATGAATCCAAAGTACGTGCATACAAATTGCCCGACCCATTGAAGTTTAACAATGGCCAGGCCGTAAAGTCTGCGAAAGACTGGGAAAAACGTCGCGCTGAAATCGTCGCGATGTTTGATGAAGAAGTATACGGCAAGTTACCGGAGAACATTCCGGCCGTCACATGGAAGGTGATTTCTGTCAAGGATACTTCATTGGGAAACTTCGCGGTTAAGGAAAAACGGCTCGCCGGAATTGTCGACAACAGCGCTTACCCTGACATAAAGGTTGAAATTGAACTCGTAGTCGGAACTCCTGCCAATGCAACGGGACCGGTACCGGTTGTACTTGAATTTGGATTTATACGCTGGCCTTTTGGTCCGGCGCCAGCTCAGCAGAACCCCCTTCTTTCACCGGGTGAGCCCAATTGGAAAGAACAATTGCTTTCACAAGGCTGGGGCTATGCGATACTCGTACCTTCCAGCGTTCAGGCCGACAACGGCGCGGGGCTACGCTCAGGAATTATCGGACTGGTGAATAAGGGTCAGGCTCGTAAACCTTCGGACTGGGGTTCATTACGCGCCTGGGCATGGGGCGCCAGCAGGGCAATCGACTACTTTGAAACAGACAAGGAAGTAGATCCAAAGCGCATTGCTATTGAAGGATTGTCGCGTTATGGGAAAGCCGCTCTTGTGGCGATGGCATACGAGCCGAGGATTTCACTCGGCTTTATTGGATCATCCGGTGCAGGCGGTGCGAAAATCTTACGACGAAACTTCGGCGAGCAGGTTGAAAATCTCGCGTCGTCCGCCGAGTATCATTGGTTTGCAGGCAACTTCATCAAGTACGCAAGTAGCCATACCGTTGATGATCTTCCCGTAGACGCCCACGAACTGATTGCTTTGTGTGCACCGCGTCCGGTTTTCATTAGCTCAGGCTCGCCTTTCGTGGAAGGGCAGTGGATTGATGCAAAAGGAATGTTCGACGCGGCGGTGCATGCAGGACCGGTTTATCGTCTTATGGGCAAGCTACCGATCAGGACATCCGAATTTCCGGTCCTTGGTACACCCCTGATTGAAGGCGACATTGCTTTCAGGCAACATGCCGGCGGTCATAGCACCGGTCCAAACTGGAGCACATGGATAGCCTGGGCGTCCAGGTATTGGAAGCCTCAACCTAAGTGAAGCATCACGCGGTTTGGTGAGAACCTTACCCGCTTGCAATTGCATTATGCCATAGGACCGACTGTATCAATATGGGGTTTGATCGGTTCGTCCGGCGGTGTCGTAGTATCTTCTTCCGCAGGAAGCTCGCTGCGCCCCGGTAACAACGCCGCTTCCTCTTTTTCTATCCGTCTTTTCTGAGAACCCGGCATGCGGTCATACGCATTCATCATCCGTTTCTGCGAACCGTGTATCTCCCACTCCCGTTCATCGCGTGCTATTCTTTCCAGTTCTTCGTTTTCCATAAATGAGGGTATTTTTCGAGCACACAATACACAAATTCGATACCCGCTCACCTGGTATACTCCGTGTCAACGTCCCGAGCCCGCAGCGACATTATCGGGCAGTAATGAATTTTTGTATCTTCCCGCAATGGAAGCAACTGCAACGACTTCTGCTGTTAAGAGGCCGCCGTCGGCAATCGGACAGGCCGGCATCACAAAAGAAAGAATCGTTTCAATAGACATACTGCGTGCGTTAACAATGATCCTGATGATTTTTGTGAACGACTTATGGTCGCTGCAGAACATTCCGGGCTGGCTTGGACACGTTGACGCCAACGAAGACGGCATGGGTCTCGCGGATGTGGTTTTTCCGGCATTTCTGTTCATTGTCGGACTTTCACTCCCGTATTCGACGGATAACCGGCGGGCACGTGGCGATTCAGACCTCCAACTCTTTGGACACGTCGTCTGGCGAACAGTGGCGCTTATCATCATGGGCGTTTTCCTTGTAAATGGTGAAACGATCAACGGTCAGGCTACTGGTGTACCAAGACTTGCATGGAATTCCATCTGCTGCCTCAGTTTCATTCTCATCTGGAATAGTTATCCTTCCAGTGTCAACCGAATGGTTATGTGGGCCCTGCGCGCAACAGCGATAATCGCCCTGGTAACGCTTGCCATTATTTATCGCGGCGGTGATGAGGGATCGCTATATCGCTTCGGCACACATTGGTGGGGAATACTTGGCCTTATCGGATGGGCTTATCTCGTCGCTGCAACCGTGACGATACTCGCAAGAAACCGCATCGGTATTATTGTCGCTGCATGGGCATTCTTTTCCTTGATCAGCATTTTGTTTCATGCCGGATACATTCCTGATGCGCTGTCATTCCTTCCCGGTCCAATAGTTAGAGGAACGTTAACCGCACTCACCCTCGGTGGTGTCGCGACCGCGCTTATCTTTAACCATTATCGAATAAAAGGCAGCAAACTAAGCCTGACGTCGATCCTGTTCGCGATGGCTTCCTTAATGATTGTGCTCTATTTTATCACACGACCACTGTGGGGCATATCAAAAATACACGAAACTCCGGCGTGGCTGTTCATTTGCAGTGCGCTGACGATCTTTGCGTTTCTGCTTGTGTACTGGCTCACCGACGTCTGGCGAAAGGAGTCGTGGTTTGCAATCATCAAACC
>JAEZDW010000430.1 GCA_023417955.1 Bacteroidota bacterium | reverse complement strand
CCAATGCAGGAATGGGGCTTTTCACGCGTAAGTTTATTCCGAAGGGAACACGCATCGTGGAATACAAGGGGCGACGATCAACGTGGAAGGATGTGAAGGATGAAGATGGCCGGAATGGTTACATATTTTACATCAACCGTAACCTCGTTATTGATGGCAAACCGTGGAAATCTGCCCTTGCGCGATATGCAAATGATGCCCGTGGACTTGTTCGTGTCAAAGGAATCATCAACAACTCGGATTATATCGTTGACGGTACGCGCGCCTACATTGAGTCAAAAAAAGACATCCCTGCAGGCGCCGAAATTCTGGTTGACTATGGTCAGGACTACTGGAAAACGATCCGTGAGAACATCAAACTCTGGAAAGCCGAGGAACGCGAGGCTGCCAGGAAAAAGAATGGCACGGCCCGTAACGGGAAGAAGGTGAAGTCCGCGAAAAAGGTAAAAGGTCGCCGCAAAACGGCGAAGCGCATGGATACTCATCACTAACTAATTCGGGTTATCCGCCCTGTTCCAGGGCACGTATACGTTCAGCGGCGTTTTCCGCATATTCCGTCAATCCGACGCGCAGAGCCTCTTCCAGATAGGCGCGCAGCAATCTGAGCGAGTTGTCATTGAGTTGAATTGCCTCTGCCAGGATTGAATAGGGGTATAAACCGTCAGCCTTCTTGTTACGGTAGTATCGATAGGCGGCAAGAATTCCATCTTCAAAGTAGGGGTTATAGCGCGCCAGGATCGCATAGTTCGCCTCAGCCGTAACACTGTCACCACTCACTTCCGCAATCAGTGCTGCGTACCAGATCTTTTCAAGATTCCGCTCGGCGCCGAATGTAATCCCATCGTTTATCTGCGTGGCAAGTTCGCGTACCTCGCCACGCGATGCGAGCATACGGAGTTCAAAATGCCGGATGTTTTCATACAATTGCTTGTCATTAAGCCGCAGGCCTGCTATGCGCTGATATTGGCGAATAGCCGGCACGGTATATCCGGCCTCAAATAGTTTTCGACTCATGTCGAGTAGCGCCAGTGCCTTGTAATTGGAATCCTGAAAAGTGTCGCTGATCCGGTTGAATAATGCTGTATCTGAAAATGAAATCCGGTACCGACAGAACTGATACTTTTCGGCGTCACTGAGTGCAGGTGCTTCGGATTCCGGCAGTGTCAGAATTCTGCGGATACTTGCTGCGATGACTTGCTGCGCTTCACTTCCCGTTTGACTTACAGAATCCCAGGCTACAAGTGCAGCACGCCTCCGCCGGGCTTCTGTGAGTGCTATAGCGTTGTAGAAACGCGCTTCTTTGAAGTCCTGCGTGTCTGCATACGAAAAGAATGTCGATGCTTTCTCAGGATTGCCCTGTTCCATCGCCCAAAGGCCCATGATGTAATTAAAATTGCCCTGATAGCTTTGACTGAGGAAGACTTGTTCAGCGAGGATTCCCATCGCCCGTGAAACGTTTCCCTGATGATAGTATCCGTAGGCCAGAGCAGCCTTGATCGCCTCACTGTATGATGCGTTTTCAGGGGCTGAAGCTATGGCAAACGCGCGCTCGAGAAAGACGGTGTCAAGTTGCGTGGCATTGTGAAGAATATAGTTGTTGAGCAGCGTAGCCGTTTCAAGGTCGAGTTTTTCATTGGCTAATGGTTCGATGTCAAACTCGAATGGAATGCGCAGCGCCGTAGCAGCTGCAAGCGCATTGGAAATTGTTCCCGGCGAAGTTGTCTCAAATGCCTTTAGCAGGGAATCCATTTTCAGGGGAACCTGCTCATCGGCTGCTAGTGCAAAGAAGTTCATCTCCGCAGTATTCCGTGTTACATCTTTACTGCGTGCCAGGTTGAAGAAGTATGCCGCCGAATCACGCATATGCCGCTTAACGTAGGCGATACCCGCATTGTTGGCAAGAAATGTCGATCCCGGAAGTTTGGCAAGCCCTTCTCTGTATTTTTCAGTAGCCTGTGTGTATTCATTCGTCCACAGGTACATGTTGCCGGCGTTTGTCAATGCGTATTCTGTACTACCTTTCTGTGCCGCAAGCTGGTAGTAGTAGTGCGCATCTTTGATGCTCAGTCGCGAGGCTTTGATATTAGCCAGCACATAAGAAGCTCTGTAATTTTCAAATCCATGCTTTGAAGACAGCAAATAAAATGACTCGGCGTAACTCTGATTGCCCATCATATTGTGCAGATCGCCTGCAACGTTGTAAAACGCCGCCATACCATGAGACACATAATCACGAAGGTTCCCATAAATGACGAATGCGAGTGTAGCGATAAGTCCGGCGAGCCTGTAAGAAAAATAAGGCATTCGCAGGGGTGTGTATAAAACCTTATAGGGTGACCGATCCTTTGCCAGCAGATCGCCGTAGTTTGAAATCAGGTAAAGAAGAAACATCAGGCCATAACCGGCGTGAACAAACAAGATGATCTCACGAATAATCTTTAATCCCGGGTCGTTGAAATTTGCAAGCAGTTGAGCCGTCGCAGAAAAACAAACCGCACCCACGGCAAGGAAGAGAAATGCCCCGAAGGGATAAAACGGCATGATGTTTCCGTACAAGGCCTCGCGATTCTTGTAGCCCCATATTGCAATCAAGGCCGATATCGACAGTAGCAGATAAGCGTTGACGTAAACAAAATCCCATTTGATTACATCGAGCTCGTGGAGCGCTGCGATGAAGACGTTCACGAGATAGATTGTAGAAATCAGCAGAAGATGCTGCAGACTCTTTGACGAACCCTGGCCTACTGCATATACAAAGCCGGCTATGATGTCGTGACCAACAAGAATGATAAAGAGCAGAGCAATTATCAGGTTCGCCGGCAAACTTGTCAGGCAAAGGTGGAAGAACGGGAATGCTTCTTTGGAGAAAAACCAGATTAGTACACCGAGTGCGATTGTGATAGTGAGGAAAGTGATCAACCTGACGAGGAATGATGTTTCAGACCGAAAGCTGCTGAAATAAAGAGACGGCCCTGCGTACAGAAGTATGATACCTGCAGGAACCGCAAGCTTGTAGATGCCGAAAAGGCCTAGTACTTCAAACCGAAGACTGATGAGCAGCACGATGAGCAGCGACATTCCGAAGAAGTACCAGAACTTCTCAAACGTAGACACCACGGCGATCATGATCGTAAAGGCAAGTGCCAGGATTGCCAGCGATATATAGGAAGCTGTGGTGTTCGGCGATAACGAACTGCCCCTGAAGTGTTCGAGTACGACGTAGCTTTCTCCCGGAACGTTTATCTGGAATGGTCCCAGCCGGAACGTATGGACGTCTACGTTGATGATTTGCTGCTCCTACAACTTGTCCCAATGCGTCACGGCGTCAATGCCAGCGAAGTATGCATACCAGAGATAAAACAACGAAAAAAAGAAGAGAGCAGCGGCAGTATACCAGATGTACCGGTATTCCCTGATCCATTCTTTCCAAAAAAACAGTGACGACATTGTTAAGATACTTTGAGGTGCAAGCTAAGGGTTGACTGCCGAATTTGAAAACGAACACAGGCCTCATAATTATACATGCGTATGATGGAACAACTGATGTAACAAAGTCTGATGGCAGCAAAGATTGACAAACTGGTTCGGCCTTTTCAACGATACATGGGGCAGGACACAGCCTCGGGGAGTATCCTCTTAATTAGTGCAGTGACCGCCCTGATTATCGCCAACACACCCTGGGCAGCGGGATACCATGAACTATGGGAAACTCATTTCTCCTTTCGCTTTGCTGATTTTTCGGTCAATAAGACACTGCATGAATGGATTAATGATGGTCTTATGGCCATGTTCTTCTTCACTGTGGGTCTGGAAATAAAGCGGGAAATCATGGGGGGAGAACTGTCTAGCTGGAAACTGGCAGCACTTCCGCTGGCGGCGGCCCTGGGTGGAATGATAGTGCCGGCGCTTATTTACACGGCGTTTACGGCGGGAACAGATTCCGTTCACGGATGGGGGATTCCCATGGCGACGGATATTGCTTTCGCTCTTGGTATCCTCGCTTTGTTGGGGAAACGAGTACCCGTTTCGTTGAGAGTATTCCTTACCGCACTTGCCATTGCTGATGACCTCGGTGCCGTGCTTGTAATTGCATTCTTTTACACATCCAAGGTCTCTGTTGCCAGCCTGCTTTGGGGACTGGGCTTCATCGGCGTTCTACTGCTGGGAAACTACCTGGGCATACGCCGGACTCTGTTTTATGCAGTCATCGGAGTCGGCGGTGTGTGGCTGGCATTTCTGATGTCAGGAATTCACGCGACCATTGCCGGCGTGCTTGCTGCGATGACGATACCAGCGCGCAGTTACATCGATGAGGACCGATTCGTTAAGTCACTGAACGAAGCCGTTGACAGATTCAAGGCGATTCCGCCAAATGACAAGGCGCTGCTTGAAGCTGAGCAATACGAAGCCGTACATGAGATCGGAAAACTTTCCCTGCAGGCTGCGCCACCGTTGCAACGCCTGGAGCATGGATTGATGCCGTGGGTGACGTTTCTGGTGATGCCCATTTTTGCGTTTGCGAACTCCGGTGTGTCTATCGACATGTCGGTTCTTACTGATCACTTTTTTGGCGGTGTCAGCATGGGCATTATTGCCGGTCTGATTGTCGGCAAGTTTACAGGCATATTCGGTGCGACGTGGCTTGCTAGGAAAATCGGAATTGCCAGTCTGCCGGAAGGGCTTGAGTGGCGACACATTGCAGGTGTTGCTGTGCTTGGCGGTGTAGGGTTCACGATGTCGTTATTCATCACCAATCTCGCCTTTGCTGATGAGGAACTCATCATGAAAGCGAAGCTTGGGATTTTTGCAGCTTCGTTGATTGCAGGCACTTTAGGATTCTTCCTGCTGAAGAAGGTTACGTCGGGAGGCGATTTTGATGAAAGTAACGTGCAGGTTACGGAGGAAGGGACTTACTCCAACACTTTGGGCACGCGAAAGAATTGATCGTCGGATTTGGGGGCTCCGTCGAGAGCCCGTTCACGGGGCAGATGTTCGCCGACAACGTCTTCGCGCAGTGCATTTATCTCAAAGCTCATGGTGGTCAGGGGTTCGACACCTTCAGTGTCTACTTCCTTCAGTTTCTCAACCCATTCGACAATAGCCGTCATATCCTGCATCATCTTTTCAGCATCAGCTTCGTTGATTTCAAGACGTGCCAGGTGTGCTATTTTGTCAAGCAGTGCGCGGTCGATTTTCATTTTCTTGATCCAGATGTAACTTCAATTCTGAGTCGATCACGGAATAAACCTTTTTCTTAAGCTCGTCAACATCATTCAGGCTCAGTCCCTCCGTTGATATGGGCTCGTGAAATATGATTTGCAGGCGATGCCAACGCAATACGAACTCGTTCGGCGGCAAAATTATCCAATTGTAGGGAATCGTCACAGGCACAATAGGGATTTGTTTCTCTATGGCTACGCGGAAGGCGCCGTCCTTGAACCTGGCCATTTTGGGTTCCCTTTCCGTGATAATGCCCCCTTCGGGAAAAATTACCAGGCTCTTTCCTTCGTCAATTGCCCGGAGCGATCGTATCAGGGTGTTTGACCTGCTTCTGAGGCTGGATCGATTAACCGTGATGTGCAGCTTCCGGTACATGAAGCCAAACAGCGGTATATTCTCCATTTCGCTCTTGCCCACAAAAATAGTGTTATGGCGATTTAGCGCTAACGTTGGAATATCGAGATACGAAAAGTGGTTCGGGCAAAAGACAAATTGTTTCCCCGGCGCGTGGGGAGACCGGTACTCCTGGTGACAGGGAATGCCGACGAAGAAGAAAAGGAGTTTCGCCCACCACCGGTTTAATATTCCCGTCAGTGAGAACATTTTAGGGGAGAAAATCGGAATCAGCAGGAACGGAAAGAATACCAGAAAGAGTATAGTAAAGACCAAAAGGCCATAGCCCGTATGCAGCACGCGCAGAACTTTCATATCCGGGGTGTACGTGTTTTAAGACAACCTCCGGGAAAAATTAACCTTTCCGTATCAATTTTGAAAATTAGGATAGGGTTCCCGTTAAGCCGGGCTGTCATGGTACGCGAATAATACAACGCTCATCCTTCAGCAACCCGGAAGCCTGTTCGAGGTGTATGTGTGATTTCGCGTCGTTCATTTCGTCATTCATTTTCGCCTTGATTTCGCGCATCTTCATCGCTTCTATGAACCGCTTGATTTGCTCCGCATTTTCGAGAATAAGACGCGGCACAAGTGTCGGCCGATCGTCATCGCCTTTGGCAACCATGGTGAAATAGCACGAGTTCGTGTGTTTGATGGTGCCGAGTTTTACGTTTTGCGCTTCGACCCGGATGCCAACGATCAGCGAAGAACGGCCGACATAGTTTACGGACGCGTGAAGCGAAACAAGCTCGCCGACTTCAACAGGTTGAAGAAATTCGACCTTGTCCACGGAAACCGTCACGCAATACGCGCCTGAATGTTTGCTTGCACATGCGTACGCAACCTTGTCCATAAGCGAAAGCAGGATGCCACCGTGAATCTTTCCGCCAAAGTTTGCATACGATGGAATCATCAGTTCCGTAATGGTTGTCTGCGAGTCGGAGACAGCTTTCGATTTTTCCATTTTTGATGCGGTAGGGGTGGTTAAAAATAACCTATTTTTCCCGAACGATGGCACTTTCCCACTGTTCCCTGATTTTGAAGCGCAGTCGCGTGTACATAAGCAGGGCCGTGTGTGTAAGTCCGGTGAGG
>JAEZDW010000390.1 GCA_023417955.1 Bacteroidota bacterium | reverse complement strand
CCGTACCGGGTATTCGGTCTGCTCGCACTTCAAATTCTGGTCTTTCTACCCCTGTTGATCGACCCGCCGCCATTGACACTTCCCGAGCTTAAGGGAATGATCCTCGGCCAAAAAGCGCTCAGTGGGTTTTTTCTCTACAGCGACGTGATTGATTCAACAGCCCCGTTAACAGGTTTGCTTTACAGTCTGATGCACTTCCTGTTTGGCGACAGCGTCCTCGCACGCCATATCCTATCACTTCTCCTGATCTTTGGTCTGGCTGTATTTGTGGGTATTATATACATCGACAAGAAGGTGTTTCCCGAAAACTCATTTGTGCCATCGCTCACCTTTGCGTTGCTCTTTGCCTTTACATTCGATGCCCTTTCCCTATCGGGTGAATTGTTCGGCCTGTTCTTCATGTTGCTCGCGATGAACAGCCTGTTCAAGGAAATAGAGTTTCGCGAAGAAAGTTTCGAAATGGTGCTGAAGATGGGAGTCTTCACCGGCGTAGCATCGTTGTTTGCATTTTCATTTGTCGTATTTGTCCCCGGCAGTTTGCTAATGCTGCTGATGTTCACCCGGAGTTCCGCCAGAAAGTTTCTTTTGTTGCTTATCGGATTCGGGATTCCACACCTCCTCACACTATCGGTTTACTACATCAACGATGGTGCTGCTGACTTCTGGCGACATTTTTATCTTACTAACCTTTCGTTTACACGTACACCGTTTGTGGACCTGGCTGACACGATTCCGCTTGTGCTTACACCACTCGCGTTTCTGCTTGCTGCTCTTGTCATGGTCAATCGCGAAAGCAGGCTTACCAAATATCAGTCACAGGTCCTTCAGGCAATGTTTTTCTGGACGGTTTTCAGCATTGTTCAGATATTTTATGCAAAGGAGTTCAAGCCGCAGACGTGCATCGTTATGTTGCCCGGAATAGCTTTTTTTGTTGCACACTTCTTCCTGATCATCCGCCGCAAGCTCTTTGCTGAAATCGCTCTCTGGATTCTTATTGTAGGGTTAGTGTCGGGCAACTACTACGTACGTTATTTCAATCTGAATGATGAATCATTCCGCGGACTGGTTGCAGCGGGTTACAGCTCCGGCGCCCCGAAGAAGGTTGTCATTTTGTCAAATGAACTGGGAGCCTATGCTGGTAACGAGATGGCTACACCTTTCCTGAACTGGAACCTGGCGCGCGAAATTTTCGAAGGGCCGCAGTATTACGAAAACGTGATTCGCGTCTACAGAGGCTTTCACGAAGACCCGCCTGATGTGATTATTGACCCCGACGGAGTGATGGTTCCCTTCCTGAACAGGATTCCCGAACTGCGTAAGAGTTACGTGCGCAGTGACGAAGGTTTTCGCCGCGTGAATGCCGCTGCCGTTAACAACTGATCTTGTTCACGCGCGTTGCGTGACGTCCGCCTTCAAAAGAAGAACTTAGAAACTTATCGATGATCTTTTCACCGAGCTCGTATTCAATGAAGCGCGCTGGCAGGCAAACAATATTTGCATTGTTGTGTTGTCTGGCAAGGGCAGCAAGCTCTTCATTCCAACAAATGGCGGCCCGGATTCCCTGATGCTTGTTTGCCGTAATAGCAACACCATTTGCGCTGCCGCATACAAGTACGCCGAGGTCGAACTCACTTTTTTCCACAGCAAGTGCAACCGCATGCGCAAAATCGGGGTAATCGGCAGACGCGTCGGTGAACGTTCCATAGTCCTTTACGTGGAATCCCTGCCCCTCGAGGAATTTTCGGAATCCCTCTTTGTATTCAAACCCTGCGTGGTCGCTGCCTATGGCAATTGTTGGTTTCATATGGCTGAATTTTTCTCCTCTCGCAAACGCTCTTCCTCTTCTTCCTTCAGTTTTGCTTTCTCGACACGAGCGGCGATGGCAATGCTGATTTCAAAGAGGAGATAAAGTGGTATTGCAATTATGGTTTGACTAATTGGATCCGGAGGTGTAACAATAGCTGCGATAATTAAAATCCCGATAACAGAGTGTTTTCGATATTTTCTGAGAAATGCAGGTGATACGATCCCCATTTTGGTCAGAAAGTAAATCACGACGGGAAGCTGAAACAGCAATCCGCTGCCAAAGACGACCGCGACAATGGTTGATACGTACGACGTGATGTCGAATTCATTGACGATCATGTCGCTGATCGAATACGTCGCAAGGAAATACACCATTAATGGTGCGAGTACATAGTATCCGAAGAGAATTCCTCCGAGAAACAGAAACGAAATTGAAGCTACCGCACCGCGGGAGTAGCGCCGCTCACGGTTATATAGTCCTGGTCTGATGAAACGCCAAATTTCCCAAACTACATAGGGAAATGCGATGATAAGGCCAATTGTAAACGATGCGAGGATGTGCATGGAAAACTGACCCGTCATTAATCGGTTTTGCATCTTAAACGGAATGTCTTCAACACAAAACCCTTCCGTGCCCAGAATCTTTCCGAACTTGCACATCACCTGAAACGTCGCGAAGTCAGCTCGTGCAGGAGCTGTAATGATATTTTCAAAAACCCAGGGGGCGATGACGAACGCCACGATGGTAAAGACAATAACTGCTACCAGTGCGCGAACGATATGCCAGCGAAGCTCCTCCAGGTGCTCCAGGAACGACATTTCTTTTTCTAATCCATCCTCTATCGGATCCTGATCTAATGGCATACTCAATCCCTTCTAAAAAAACTCAGGAGTAAAGCGGAAACTTGTTCATAAAACGATTGACTTTTCGCTTGACTGCCTTGAGATGCTTGACATCGTCAGGTTTCTGGAGTGCCTCATCGATGAGCTCGACCACCTTCACGACATCTTTTTCCTTCAGCCCACGCGTTGTAATCGCCGGTGTTCCAATCCGCATACCCGATGTTACCATAGGTGACTGCGTATCAAACGGAACCATATTCTTGTTGATCGTAATGTCTGCCTGAATGAGGGCCTCTTCAGCTTGTTTACCTGTCAACTTTTTCGAACGAAGATCGATTAACATAAGGTGGTTGTCTGTGCCACCTGAAATGATCTTGTACCCCTTTTCAGTGAATGCGCGCGCCATTGCCGTGGCATTTTTGCTCACCTGAACGACATATTCAAGGTACTCGTCAGAGAGCGCCTCCTGGAATGCTACGGCTTTCGCTGCAATGACATGCTCCAATGGCCCACCCTGTGT
>JAEZDW010000327.1 GCA_023417955.1 Bacteroidota bacterium | reverse complement strand
TATTGGAAAAGAACAAGGTGAATTCCGATTCACGTTTATTCCTAACCCGGATCTCACGAACAAACCCTCCGAGGATCGGCCTCTCAATCTCGTTGTAAACGTAACTGACATGCAGCTTGATGATAAGGGCGCAGACGACCCGAAGACCACGACGATGACGATACCTACCATCATAGGCGGTCCATGCCTGAGCGCTCCAATACCCGCTGGTAACTGGCTTGTGATTGAGGCAAGCGGAAATCTGGATGGGGGTGACCCGTTCGAACTCGCTGACCTGGTTGAAACGGCAGGTTCTCAGATCGTAGTAAACATCACAAGAGATCGTCCCGGCGTTTACACGCTCGACGAAGTGACGGGTGGTGTTTGGCCAGTTGTATATGATACAAGGGCAATTCCTGAGTTGAAAGTTAACGTTTGTGGTTCATCGATTACTGACCGCGAAGGCGCAAATGTCGCTGGTGCAGGTACCGCGGCAGCGAGAACATTTGCTATCGACGGAACGGTAAACGATGATGGTACCATCACCATTGAATGGTCGTATGTTCGCAATGACGGAACTACTCCGGCCGATCCTGCTTCAGGAACGTACACGCTCAAGCACTTTAATTCTTTGTAAGCAGAATTTGAGCGGAAAAAAAAGAGGTAAGCCTGCGCTTACCTCTTCTTTTTTGCTACATCAGGTCAGCTTTTAAGCTTGTTCAATTCGCCTTCGTAAAATGCCTTGTTCGGCTTTTGATTTTCAGGCAGGTTCTTTATCGCGACTTCCCAGTGTTTGATTGCATTCTTCTTGTCGCCGAGAGCAGCGTAACCTCTTGCAAGCCCCACATTAGTGGTAAATTTTTCTGTTGGATGTTTCTTTTGATTTAAACGAAAGACCTCCATCGCCTTTTCATGCTTACCCGCTGCCAGTAATGTGCGGCCGTACTGATGGATAGCCTGAACAGTTGCAGAGGGTAATGTGATTGCTTTCGCCATAACATTTTCAGCATCACCTTCCTTTCCCATCGCCGTCAGAACCGCAGCTTTGGCAGAAAGTGAGTTGAAGTCTTCTATGCCGATGTAACGACCGGAGATCGCGTACTCTGCCCATGTTAGGCCTTCTTCAAGATTTACCTTGTTTTGTGCACAAAACAAAGCTGCATCGATCCAGGTCTGATTGGAAAAGCCCATCCTATGACCATGCAGTTCGGCGCGAATTTGTTCAACATATAAGTCGTAGAACCGCGGAAATTCAATCTTGAAGCCGACCTTTTTATTTTCCCACTGCATGTAGGCAACCGCCGAGGTACGGAGGCGTTCGTCGAATCCGAATGTCAAAAATTCTGCGAACGGACTCTCTGATGGTGTCGCATCAACGCGGAGCGCATCGTTAGCAGGGTTGTAGTGATAGTGGCCCCAGTTGTCAGCGTCTCTGGAAAAGATCCACGTCCACGGACCGTCTTTCTGTACCACGAGGAACAACCCGTACTTGCCGGCTTTGATGTCCTTACCTTCGACTTTCATATCGTGCGAAAATGTGATGGTCGTATTTTCATTTGCACCTACACGCCAGGGTGCACTTGTTGATGTTCCGTATTCGGGATCGGTAAACCCATAAGGAACCAGTTCACCCCAGATATGGCCTGTTCGATCCTGACCGTTTGGACCAGTAACGTTGGGACCGTTGTACGTGATGGTAATCGAGGCAAGACCAATCCATTGCGTCACGCTGGATTTTTGGTTGTCACCGCTGGGGGGAAGTGTAATACTTTGAGCATAGATACTGAAACCGATGAGGGTGAGCATCACCACGGGTAAAAGTTTTTTCATAAGCAAATTGGGTTTGAGAATTATAAAACTACGGTTTACATGTCGACGCCCTTCACGTAAAACGTGGTATTTACAAGACCGTTAGCGGCGCGACATGGTCGGCGCAATAACGTGAAGTGCGGAAGGCATGATTTCAACAGTAAAAACGGAGTCTTCGCCGCAAGGTTCGCCGTCAACGTGGTATGGAACCGGAAATTTTGTTTCGATCCGGAAAGATCTCTCTTCAAACATTTCAGAGAATGGGGATCGGTCTATAGTCTTTGCAAAGAACGCATACACAAAATCAAAACGATACGCGGGTATCTTCTTCAGAATGTTGACATGTAGAAGTCCGTCGGACACAGACGCGCGTGGTGCTATCCAGGCATTGTTGCCGTATTGGGATGAATTTGCTATCGCCAGCACAAATGCGCTGCGTATGGTTGATTCTCCGTTGTCGCGCGAGAGTATAAGTTCAAACTCAGGGAAACGCAGGAATTCTTTTAGCGTCAGGCTCGCATACCCTGCGAGGCCGCGTTTCGTAGAACCGCCAAACAAGTTGGCGATGTGACCATCGAACCCAATGCCGGAGACATTGAGCGAGAGCTTTCCATTAATCGTGAACGTGTCCATAGCGAACGATTCACCGGTAACAAATGCTTGCATGGCGGCCTTCGTGGATAAAGGTATGCCAAGGTGTCGAGCCAGCCCGTTACCGGAACCTTTGGGAATAATTCCTAACGGAATACCAGTACCAACAAGTCCGCGTGCAGTTTCATTGATAGTTCCGTCTCCACCGACCGCAACTACACAATTAACACCCAGGTCTGCCGCTGAGGACGCCAGTGTGGTTGCATGTAAGGGGCCTTCGGTATGCCGTATAACGGCTTCGATATCGCAGCCGGTGCATGCATCTGCAATATGCCCTTCAAGTTCCGGGCGATACTTGCCGCCGGCAAACTTGTTGACGATAAACAATACCTTCTTACCTTCGGTACTCACAGTTCAACATTACTAATTTTTGAGATCATTTCGATGTTTGAGTTTCAACCGCGAAAACTGAAGTTCAAGGCCTGGGATCAGGAGGCGAGACTATTGATGCGTCTCGATTCAATTGCATTCGCGAAGGGCGAGCTGTTCAGGAAAGACCACCATATCTTACAGTTCACAGGGCTCTTTGACCTGCATCAGGAAGAATTGTATGAAATGGACGTGGTATTGGTCGGTAACGACCGACACGTTATTCACTGGAATATCGACCAGGGCTGCTGGTGTTACAGCGGCGAGCAGGAGATGGGAGGGAATGCAAAACTTACCCGGGAGGCTGCCGGGCAGATGATCAGAATCTGCAGCTACTTTGAATCACGTCGCAGCTAACTGCTCTTATTTCTTTGTTTTTTCCTGAATATAACTCACGGCCTGTCCGAATGTCTGCAGTTTTTCGGCGTCGTCATCGGGAATACGAATGTCAAAAGTCTGCTCAAATTCCATGACGATCTCGGCGTAGTCGAGAGAATCTATACCAAGGTCCCTGACGAAGTTGGCGTCGGGAGTTATCTCTGACTCCGCAATACCCAGTTTGTCGGTCAGAATCTTGGTGATTTTTTGGGAAATGTCCTGCATAGTCTTAAAAACTGTTGCGCAAATGTATTAAATGGCAACGGGCCTGACAAATTCCCTTCGGGGAGCCGTCAGAACCTCATGGCGAACTCGGTTCCCTTTCCAACGGTTGATTTTACGGTCAGTGACCCATGGTGCTGCCGCATGATCTGGCGTGAAAGGCTGAGTCCAATCC
>JAEZDW010000234.1 GCA_023417955.1 Bacteroidota bacterium | reverse complement strand
GTTTCGTAGCTGCTTTACGAACGCGTGGTATCAAGGTCCATGCGGCGTACCTGAACTTCAGGGAATTGAAGCGTGAGTTCTTCTTCAAGTTTTTCGGTTCCGTATCCGACGGTCTTCAGTCGCGTTGATGAACATGATACACACGTTGCGGGAAGCTTTTCGCGATATCCGCAATAGTGGCATACCAGGGAATGCCGGAACTGATGATACGTAAGACTTACTGCACAGTTGATGCATTGAGGTACCCATCCGCAATCCTCGCAGCTGAGTACAGGGGAATAACCGCGACGATTCTGGAAAATTATAACCTGTTCATCACGCGAAAGCGCTTCTGAAATTTGCTTCAACAGCAGACTTGAAAATTCGCCCTTAATTGTTTTCTTCCTTCGTTCCTGACCCATGTCAGCGATGCGAACCTGAGGTAATGAGGCCTCGCCGTATCTTTTCATTAAAGACACATAGCCGTATCGTCCCTGTTGTGCATTGAACCATGTTTCTGCCGCTGGCGTTGCTGATCCCAGAAGCGTTTTTGCGTGATGGATGTGCGAAAGCATGATTGCACTATCGCGTGCGTTATAACGGGGTGCCGGTTCCTGCTGCTTGTAAGACGGTTCGTGTTCTTCGTCCACGATGACTAATCCCAGGTTATCAAACGGGAGGAAAATAGAGGAACGTACGCCAACAACAAAACGGAACGTGCCATTGATGACACCGTTCCATACTTCGACACGCTCGGCGTCGGAGAACCGTGAATGATAAATTCCCATAACGCTGCCGAAAACTTTTTTGAGTCGCTGTACGATTTGTGTTGTCAGCGCTATTTCAGGCAACAGATACAGTACCTGAGATCCCGCGGCAAGTACTTCGCGGATGAGGTTTATGTAGATCTCAGTTTTACCACTGCCTGTAATCCCGTGTAGCAGTGTGGTTGGATGTGTGTTGAATGCGTGGAGTATTTCATTGAACGCATGCTGTTGTTCTGCGCTTAAGGGAATGGCAGCATTTGTGCCCTGTTCATTATCTCCAAACCGGGAGACGATTTTTTCAAACTCCTCCAGCACGCCGTTCTTCACCAGGGTTTGCAACGACGATGCGGATATTCCGTCCTGTTCGACGAGTTCTGACTTACTGCAGCCCTTTTCATTTTCTTCGGGATTCGTCAGCACGGGTACAAGCTGCAGATACCGCAGCAGTACCTCTTCCTGTTTTGGGCGCGCCGCGAGCTGCTTAAACAATTCTTCAAGCGCGACATCTGCTACAAATTCTTCAATAAGGCGAATCCGCTTTTCGGTCTTCGGCTTGTACTTCTCGCGAATCTCTTCAAAAATGATTATCGCATCTTTTTTTACTAGAGACTTCAGAATGTTATAAACGTTCTTGATGTCCAACAGTTTTGAAATTGCCGTGTAATCCATCGGCTCGTGCCGGAGATGTCGCAGCAGGATAATTTCTTTGTCGGCAAGGATTTGATCGGATGTTTCGGGATCAAAACCCGGCCTGATCTGAACACGCGACTCACTTGAAAGTTTGAGCCCTGCAGGCAACGCAGCTTTGAGTACCTCGCCCTGGGTACACGCATAATAGTCGGCGATCCATGCGAAGAACTGGAGTTGCTGTGGTGTGGTTACCGGATAAACGTCAAGGAGCTCAAGGATGTATTTTGCTTCATACTCAGACGGCGGCGTATTATGAATGTTGATGATAACACCCGTCAGGATTTTGCGGTCACCAAATTGTACGATTACCCGAAGTCCGGTTAATACTACATCGTTCAACTCGCGCGGGACCCGATACGTAAACAGTTTCGGTATCGGCACGGGCAGAAGGATATCTACAAATAAGGTGCTTGAGTGTTTTTCCTCCACGGTATCGGGCATACGCGGTTTGCCGAAATATACAAGATTGGTGGCAGGAATCCCGGATCAGCCCAGCGGCGTGATGTCAATTGTTTTTTGCCTCCAGACTTTGTTGCAGGCGTTCGCGATAATGGGCGAGTGCTTTCTCGAATCGCGCCGGGTTCTTGTGTCTGCTGTAACGCTGTCTCGACTTCATCAACAGGATGAGCTCAAGCAACTCGTCATCGTTCATTTCTGAAACAGCCTTATTTTTGAGGTGTGCGTATTGTTTGTTGCTCAGTTGATTCAACAGTTCCGGGACTCTGAATTGCATTACATAGTTAAAGCAGTCCGCGGGTGTGGCGTACTTCTCAATACCAAATCCGAATTCCAAATCCTGAAGACGACCGTCCCATTCAACAGCTTCCAGTTCCTGGTGACGCTTTTTCTGAATGTCGTAGATCATGTCGCACATGCAATGTGGCTTATCATCAATTTCTGTGTGGCGGAACAGGAATCGCGTGCCGTAGTTGACGAAAATCTGTTGTGTAAGCGTAGTGTTGACGTGATTCGGGAATATAGCTGTATAGACCCGCATGAAATTCTCAGGCATAGGTTCAGCTTCCTTTACGCGCTCGGCGTATTCCACCATCTCTTCGTTTGAAAGAAGGAGGTGCCACCGGGAACTTATCAACCAGTATCCCAGGCCGATTTCCATAATGGTGAGCACGATCGCACTCAAAATGAAATACTTGACGAGGCGGAAGACCCTGTTGGCTTTCTTAAGAAGGAAGAATTCTTTCTTCACCGGAGGCGTGGCACCTCTGATTGGTTCGCTCACAGGATCGCCGGTCGGCTTGGGTACTGCCGGGGTTTCCTGTTCTAAAGGCTTATCCTTTTCAGGAAGGTCAGGTGTCGGAGGGGTCTGATTTTCCATTAAAATGGGCGGATTTTACAAAAATTATCCGCGTTCACAAACAAAAGTAAACAGCAGCGGCCATACAAACCACAGTGTGTAGGAAAATGCCTTTTTTGCGCGTTTTCCGCGACCTCAGGTCGCGAAATATCAAGCCAACTCCGAAATCTTACGTGTTGCTTCCAATACGGAATGGACCGGAGCAAAACAGGTCTTGTTCAAACACACGTAGATCGTCGGTTTCTTGCCAACAACTTTCTTGTCAGCCAACAACGGAAGCCTACTTCCGGATTCGCTGCCCATCGCCTGTGCAAATGGCAAATATTCGATATGAAATTCCTGACGCAACGTTTCAACATTGTCTCCCACAAACGCGACTTCTGCCAATCCTTTGTGAATCTCGGTATACACACACGCCCAATTGCCCATATAATATGGTTCGCTGAGGATAAGTTTGGCAAGATGAGATGTCATTGCATTGGCCATTGATTTCCAATCGTCGCGATCCAGAATCGTACCAAGCCGGATCAGATTCCACGACATCACAGAATTAGAGGCGGGGATAACGTTGTCAAAAACCTCTTTCTTACGCGAAATAAGAACCTCACTCTGATCTGACGTGTAGTTGAAGAAGCCGTCGTTCTTGTCAAAAAAGTTATCGATGGTGTGCATCATGAATGCTTCAGCGCGGCGGATCCAGTACTCATCAAATGTAACTTCATAAAGTTTTATCTGTGACTGGATGACGTATGCATAATCGTCAAGGAAGCCGGTGACTGATCCTCGTTTCTCGCGAAATGCGCGAAAGACAGTTGTGCCTTCCATCATTTCGTTTTCCAAAAAACGCATATTCAGGATGGCGGCTTTCAAAAAGCGCTTGTCGTCAAATGCTTTGTAGGCGTCGGCCAGGCCGCATATCGTCATCGCATTCCATCCTGCGAGTATCTTGTCATCAAGACCTGGTGCGATTCGTTTGTTGCGCTCGCGAAGCAGCGTCTTTTTCGAGCGACGCAGCATTTCCTCCCATATCGATTTGTCAATCTGTTTTTCAGTCCGGAAAACTTCGTCCGACTTGCTGCGATTCAGGATATTGGTGCCGTGTTCCCAGTTTCCAGTATCGCTGACGTTGTAATACTCGCAAAATAATTCCGCGTCTTCGCCCAGCGTTTGTTCGAAAGCTTTTTTTGTCCACGTATAAAACCTGCCTTCTTCACCTTCGCTGTCGGCATCCAGCGCCGAGTAAAAGCCGCCACCGTCGGATGTCATTTCACGCTGAAGCCAGTCGAACGTTTCATATACGACTGCCTTGTATTCTTCGTCTTTTGTGATTGCGAATGCCTCTGCATATAAACTAAGCAGTTGCGCATTGTCGTATAGCATTTTTTCGAAATGCGGTGCAAACCAGTAGGCATCAACCGAGTAACGTGCGAATCCACCTCCGATCTGATCGTAAATGCCACCGTGCGCAATTCGCTTCAACGTAAGGTTCAGCTGAAGTAATGCCGACTCGTCCTGGGTAAGGTGATAATAACGGAGCAGCCACAGCCAGGCGGAAGGCATCACGAATTTGGGTGCCTTGTCAATACCACCCCATTCCTTGTCGAACTTCGTGTCCAGTCCTGAGTAGATCGTTTTAAGATCGTTTTTCAGATTTGCCTGCGAACCTGCTGAGTCCAGGCCCGCAATTTCGTTTCGTTGCAGATGTTTGCTCAATTCTTCTGCGGTCCCCTCAAGTCGTTCGCGCTGCTTGTGGAATGCGAGGTTGATATTCGTAAGTACCTGTTTCCACAGGTCGGTTGAAAAATATGTTCCTCCGAAAAATGGTTTCTGATCGGTCGTTACAAAAACATTTAATGGCCAGCCGCCCTGAACTCCCAGAGCATGTACAGCGTCCATATATATCTGATCGATGTCGGGACGCTCTTCGCGGTCGACTTTGATACAGACAAAGTTTTCATTCATGATGGCTGCCACGTCTTCATTCTCAAACGATTCGCGTTCCATCACATGACACCAGTGGCACGACGAATAACCAATACTGACAAGAACGGGTTTGTCTTCCGCTTTCGCCCGATCCCACGCTTCGCTGCTCCATTCATACCAGTCTACGGGATTGTGTGCATGCTGGAGCAAATAAGGGGATGACGAATTAATCAGGCGATTGGTTTTTTGTTCGGTGATCATGAGCCGTCGTTTAGGTGTGCAGATCGATCAAGCTGTGCGTTGATCAGTTTTAATACCTCATCAACATTAACAATACTTTCGACTTCTTTCAGCTTTTCTAAGATATCTTTTAAGAAAATTCTGTGCCCGGAAGAAGCAGGATGGAAAGGTTTATGATGCAAAGCAGATCGAATTGCTTTCCACCTTTCAATAAAATTTGCCGCATCTTCATTTATATGGGTCTTCAGAAACCGCGTCCAGATATAGTCCTCCGCCTGTTCCGTGGGATGAATCATATCTGGTTTGTAAAAGCGATAATCGCGAAGGTCATCCATCATGATTTCGTACGCCGGGAAGTATTCCACGCGATCATACTTGTCTGCCAGATGATGACACGCGACACGCAGCAATGACTTACTTACCTGGTTGAGTGGTAATGTCTCCCGGGTGTGACGCACCGGGCTAACGGTCAGGATGATGTGTATTTGCGGATTGACCTCCATTAATTCTTTATATAACGAATCAAACGATGCGGCTATTTCGTCTGTGGTGAGCAGCCTTTTACTAAAGTTTGAGAAAGGCATTTTATGACAATTGGCTACGGTTTGTCTGGTGTCCTTCTTCTCCCATAGCCATGCCGTTCCGTAGGTGATGATTACCACGCGTGCTTCTTTCAGCTGTGCGTGTGTATTCATGACCGCCTCTTCAATACGGCCGCGGAGTGTCACCTCATCGAGTGCTGAGAACGACGAGTGAAAGTCGTAATTGAGATAGACATCACCATTTTGAAGATAGGTATCGCTGGTCGGATAGGTAGTGGTAGCCGCGTAGGAGAGTGCTTTGTGAATCGCCAGGGGACTGTAAAGTGTGCCGAATGGGTTGACCATAACCTGGAATTTGAAGTCATGCAGGCGGGTGCCAATTGCCTCTGAAAAGCATGATCCGGCCGTCAGAAACGCATCTTTCAATCCCCAAAGCCTCCTGGAGGGATGGGTGCTAACAATTGTTCGGAACTCGCTCATTTTTTTATGTTACCGCAAACACTTGAAAATTTCGAAGGTTTTTCCTTATTTTTGCATGGCACTAAGGCCATAATTCCAACACTAATATGAATAACGATCTCACAGCCTTCGAGAAAATCCCGGTTAAAATTTTCCAAACTTCAGAACAGGGTTCCGTCTTTGTCGCCCGCGAAATTGCGTCGTTAATCAAGTCACGCCAACGCGACGGCAAGCCGGTGGTACTCGGCCTGGCGACCGGTTCAACGCCAACCAGACTTTATGCGGAGCTCGTGAAAATGCACCGTGAAGGCCTGAGCTTCAAGAATGTCTACACATTCAACCTCGATGAATATTATCCCATGAATCCCGCGGCTTTGCAGAGTTACGTCCGTTTCATGAATGAGCACTTGTTTGCACACATCGACATTCCGAGGAAGAATATTCATATTCCCGACGGCACACTTCAGACGAAAGAAGAAGTCCTCGAATACTGCCGCGCGTACGAAGAGAAAATCGATGGATTGGGCGGAATCGATATTCAGATTCTCGGTATCGGTCGTACCGGCCATATCGGATTCAACGAACCGGGTTCAAGTGAGAGGTCGCTGACGCGTCTTGTAACGCTTGATCAGGTTACGCGTATTGACGCTGCGAGTGACTTTTATGGAGAGGAGAACGTTCCGCGCAAGGCGATTACGATGGGGGTAGGAAGCATACTCAAGGCATCGAAAGTATTCATGATGGCGTGGGGCGAGGGCAAGGCTGCCGTAATTCGCAAGGCTGTTGAAGGACCGGTTTCGGATCAGATACCATCGTCGTTCCTTCAGAAGCACCGCGACTGTACCGTCGTTCTCGATGACGCAGCTTCATCGGCGCTTACGCGTGTAAAGACACCGTGGTTGCTTACCAGTATTGACTGGAATGATGCCCTTATCCGGAAGGCTGTGGTGTGGTTGTGTCAGCACATTGAGAAACCCGTACTTAAGCTGACTAATAACGATTACATGGAGCATGGTATGGGTGACATTGTTACGGAATACGGCTCTGCATACAAGGTGAACATCAAAGTCTTTAATGACCTGCAGCACACGATTACCGGCTGGCCTGGTGGTAAACCAAAGGCCGATGATTCGCACCGTCCCGAACGCGCCAAACCTTTTCCGAAGCGTGTGATCATTTTCTCGCCACATCCTGACGACGACGTGATTTCAATGGGCGGTACATTTATCAGGCTGGTTGACCAGGGTCACGAAGTACACGTGGCGTATCAGACTTCGGGTAACATAGCAGTGTTTGATGATGACGCGATCCGGTTTGCAGACTTTGTTCGCGACTTCAATGAACAGTTTGGTTTGAGCAAGTCGGATGGCGCGAAATTCTATAAGAAGGTTGTTCAATCATTAAAGAAAAAAGGCCCCGGTCAGATTGATTCCGACGAGGTGCTTAAGATAAAGGGACTGATCAGAAGGGGCGAAGCAAAGGCAGGTGGCCGGTACGTTGGCATCCCCGACGAACAGATGCACTTCCTTGATATGCCGTTTTACGAGACGGGCGCAGTGAAGAAAAAACCGCTCGGTGAAGAAGACATCAATATTATTGTTGAATTGCTTGATCGCATTAAGCCCCATCAGGTTTATGCCGCCGGTGACCTTTCTGATCCGCATGGTACGCACCGCGTGTGTCTCGCTGCCATCCTTGAGGCGCTGAAACGTTTAAAGAAACGTGCGTGGATGAAGGATTGCTGGGTATGGCTTTACCGCGGTGCATGGCAGGAGTGGGATATTGACCAAATAGAAATGGCTGTACCACTCAGTCCCGATGAATTAATGCGTAAGCGTCGCGCAATTTTCAAGCACCAGTCACAAAAAGACAGTGCGATGTTCCCCGGCAGTGACAAGCGCGAGTTTTGGATGCGTGCGGAGGATCGCAACCACGCTACAGCCAACGCATACAACCAACTTGGTCTTGCCGAATACGAAGCCATGGAGGCTTTTGTAAGACACAAACTTTAAATGTGATCAGTTGACTTCCGGTGTAAGCAGAATGTTGCTTACACCGGAATTGTTATAATAACACGAGTTCCGGTTTCCCGTGAACGCTCAGATGAATCACGCTTGTCTTCTATCGTGATGTGATAACGGGGATTCACTTTGCGCAGCAGTTCAAAACGCTCGCGCAACACCTTAATGCCCATTGACGGCTTTTTGTCGATTTCTGCCTTCGGGTGCTTTAAGGATTCATTGATACCGATGCCGTTGTCTTCAATTACAACGGAGATGCTATTTTGTGACTCGAGGTGTACACGTATGGTGAGTTTGCCGCCTTCCTTGCGCGGAAGCAATCCATGCCAAATGGCATTCTCCACAAAAGGCTGGATGATGAATGACGGTACCGATACCTCGGATTGGACAAGCCGGGGATCAATGACGATTTCATAGTTTAACTTATCGGCGAATCGCAGCTTTTCGAATTCAAGGTATAGACTAATGATCTTGATTTCTTTATCAAGCGTCGCATGATCGGTTGAAAGCAGTTCCAGATTCAGTCGGACAAGCTGGGAGAATTTTGCAAGGTATCCCAGCGTTTGTTTCTGATCGTTTTGCAGAATGAATGCGTGTATGGAGTTTATCGCGTTGTACAGGAAGTGTGGATTGAGCAGGTTTCGCAAAGCCTTATGCTCCAGGTCAAGTCGTTTATTCTCCTCCAGCAGCATTTCATTCTTGTTGCGCGAGTAGGAGGTGACCACCAACGCAAGCATCAGCAGAAAAACGATCGCCAGAATCGAAATGAACCACCATTCATAATAGAAAGGAGGCGGTATATAGAGCGCCAGATCGAGTATTTTTGCGTCGTCTTCATGATTCACTTTGTAGACCATAATGGAAATGGTCATTTGTCCTACCGGAAGCGAATGCAATGTGATTTCGTTGCCACTGAAATCCGTCCATTCTTTTTTGTTCACCCGATAGCGAAACCGGACTTTATCGCGATTTCGAATCTGGGGCGTGCTTAGCCGGATATTGAGCTGTTTGATTCGCGAGGTGAATCGGACAATTCCCGACGTGTATCGTAACGCCTCGTCTGGTGAGCTGATCTCCTCTATCAAAATATCCGGCAGATCAAACTGAAGCAGCGAAGGCAGATACGGCGCGTCAATGGTAGAGATCGAATTCGGAGCGAGAAGTATCAGTAGTTTTTGTTCAGGCTGATAATTCACCTTGATAATATTCGATTGCGAAAGCCCTTCCCTTGTGGTAAGAATTTCATACGATGAACCGTCAAAGAAGATCAGTCCCTTAACGGAACCCACGTACAGATTTCCCGACTCGTCCTGGGTGATCGCATTGCATCGTACACGGGTTACGGGATTTTTAACAAGATGCAACAATCCATCCGTGACGCGCGCAAGTCCGTTGTTTGTTCCGGCCCATAGCGTCTTTCTGAACGGATCGTAAAATACAGCGTTCACATCCGCATTAAGCAGCGATGAATCGGCAGGAATGTTTACGAATGTATCGGGGCTGTCTTCGATCAGCAATCCTTTGTCGGTACCCAATACGATCTTTCCATCCGGCATTTCTGTTATCGCACGAACAACGTAGTACTGTCCTTTGGGTAGTGTCGTGAGA
>JAEZDW010000192.1 GCA_023417955.1 Bacteroidota bacterium | reverse complement strand
GTTTGACACCTCAACACCGTTGCCTATCAACGGCGACGCCTGATTGATAACCTCTTTTAACCGGTCTGACTCTGAATAGTATGATTTAAACTCACCAATTACTTTTGTGTCTGTCTTAGTCAACATTGTAACTTCAATGAGCAATGACTTTGGCGCCGAATACATTTCGTAGTAGTCCTGCACCAGTGCCCTGGCGACCGAAACAGGCAGGGCGTTGTAACTCAGGTTGAGTGTCGAAGTTTTGGTAGCTTCTTTAATCGCGGGCTGATACAACATATGTCCGCGGGAATTCCCCAGCAATAAGATTTCGCATTTCCCACTGCCGTTGTATATCCTCGAATAACGAAATTTACTTTTCAGGTTGAGGTCGCTCAAGAGGTAACCCAGGAAACGATCCCCCGCAAACACGATGGCTACGAGCAGAATCAGCCAGATCACATGCGTTAGTGCTTTGACCTTGCTATTCACTTCAAAATCATCCAATGAATCTGTCGCAGCCGCTACCAAAACCTTTTCCTCATTAGCGGGTCTGAAATATCGCCAGAGTTTTTTCATGCCGGTTCAGAATTGGAAGTAAATAAATTGGCTGTCAATGAACGAGCCGAAAAGAGCGATCAGCCAGAGTATGGTTGCCAGCGACGCTGTTCGAAGCATTGGATACCGGATCAGCGTAGCTCCAATTGAAATGCGGGTACTGATAACTTCGAAAAACAGAAGGGTGAGAATCAGCATTCCGCACTTCATGATTATGAACTTGTTTGGCAGGTCACCAAAAGATATGTTGTCGAAGGAAAGAATTCCTCTTATTACCACATGAGCAGTTTCAATGTTGACGCTTCGGAAGTATATCCACGCCAGGCAGGTGAGTGTGTAGACAAGCAGGATGCTTATCCCCGAGTTAATCACACCGCTGAATTGAATACCAAATGCTTTCTTTAGATTGGTGATGGCGCGTTGAAGAATCAAATAAAATCCATGCAGAAAACCCCACACGATGAATGTGTAATTCGCACCATGCCACAAACCGCCGAGCAGCATGGTGATCATCAAATTTTTATACGTGTTGAATTTTCCTTTCCGGTTCCCGCCAAGTGGTATATAGAGGTAGTCGCGGAGCCAGCTTGAAAGCGAAATATGCCAGCGTTCCCAGAACTCACTGAAGCTGCGTGAAAAGTAGGGCAGATTAAAGTTCACCGGAAACTCGTACCCAAGCATCCTGGCAAGCCCAATGGCGATATCGGAATATCCTGAAAAATCGCAGTAGATCTGAAACGAATAAAACACAACGCCGATAATCAGCGCAAGTGACGTGTAGTTGCCGGGATAGGCAAAAATCGCGTCGACGAAAACAGCAAGAGAGTCTGCGATGACGACTTTCTTCGCAAACCCGAGTACGACCTGTGATAATCCAAGTTGAAAGTTTGTCCAGTTGAACGGACGGTCACTTTTAAGTTGCGGCAGGAAGTCTACCGCGCGAACAATCGGTCCCGCGACGAGTTGGGGAAAGAAAGCAATATATGTGGCAAAGCGAATAAACTGCGGCTCGGGTTCTATCACGCGACGATATACATCGATAGTATAACTCATTGATTGGAACGTGTAGAACGAAATTCCGACGGGTAGAATAATGTGTAGTGTCGAAAACGTTGCATCCTGACCGGTTAAGCCAAGAAGGTCATTCGCAGAGTCGATGAAAAAATTGAAGTACTTGAAAAAGCCGAGGATACCGAGATTAAGGATCATACTTAATGCGAGCTTCTGCTTACGGCGCCCTTCGTCTGTTTCTTTATGGATAACGATACTCAGGTAATAATCAATAAGCGTCGAGATTATTATCAGCAACAGGAACCGGTAATCCCACCAACCGTAAAAGAGGTAGCTTGCAAGAAGGGTGATGATGAGTCTGGCTTTTCCCTTTGTCGAAAAGTAGACAATGAAAAAACAAAAGATGAATACCAGGAACGGTATACTGTTAAAAACCATAAAAGGCAGATAAGTAAGCTTTCGGCATGAGGTGAAGCGCCACGCGACAGTCCCAAACAACCGCTTCACCTATAGGCACATTTCCAAATATACTGTTTTTGTGTCAATGCAGATGATGGGCGCCTCCTGGCTTTTTCTGCAATCGAATGAGTTGTAATTTAAAGCCGGATTCGTTTTATTTTCCGGGCAATTCCATGTACCAGTGTACCAATGGATCGATCCATTCACTCAGTCCACGGTACAGGAAACCGTGGCTAAGTCCGGTCTTGAGTTTTATCTCGCGGAAGCTGCTTACGGGTCGTCGACGGAAGATTGCTCCGCATGAACCATGAGGATCGGTCGCTTCAATTATGGAAAGGAAATGACCGTGCAACGGTGCCGTTGTGTATTGCTTGTAGGTATCAGGCCAGCATCCTCCTGTAATCACAAACTTAAGGGACGCATTTCTCAAGACTGAAGCTGCGCGTAATACAATTTCATTCCCCGCCGAGGCGCCGACGATAATGATATGTTGAGGCGGGACCTCTTCGTCGAGAAGTCTGTCAATGTCGTCAACAAGTTTTGATGCATATACCGAGTCCGGGATGTCTTCTTTTCTGATCTCGCTCACAACGATGAAGCCGCGTTTCCGGAGGGAATCAAGAATCGCGCTGTACTGATACGGGCCCCATTCCGGCGCTGATGAATTGATCGCATTGTCTCCTGCAGCGGTAACAATCCCGCCGTGGAAATAAAAAAGGTAGTGCGCATGGCGTTCAATCTGTGCGGGCAGCTTCGATTGCCCGGGGCAGGTATTGCCAATAAGGAGCAATAGCAACCCCACGATGCCCATACGTGAGACATCACCTGATGACGCAGTATTGATTCTTGTAAACACCTGTAAAAAGCCTGGAAGCTATTGAAAATACGCTTTTATTTCCAATCAAAAAAGCGGTTGCACGTAAACGCAAGCCCGTAGGATGGTCTTTCCTGACCCCGGCCGGGATGAATAATTGTTGTTCCTGAGGTCGTGAATTCAAAATATTTCAAATCATGGCTTCGTCAAATGATTGTTATTTTCAATTCTCATACAGAGTGCTATTTTCAGGCACATTTCTAAAACCTGATCGATATGAGGAATAGAGTACTTCTTGCTATTGTACTTTGTCTCGCCACAGTTATCGCAAAGGCAGATGTGAGACTGCCAAGGATTGTGGGTGACAATATGGTCTTGCAACGGAATCAGCCGGTAACGATATGGGGTTGGGCTGCTTCCGGAGAATCAGTACGAATTACGTTTAATGGTCAGCAGGTCGAAACAAGGGCGTCGAAGAATGGTGAGTGGCGGGTTTCCCTCGCGCCGATGAAGCACGGCGGTCCTTTTGAGATGACCATAATAGGTAAAAATACCATCGTTCTGAAGAACATCCTCATTGGTGATGTGTGGCTCGGATCAGGACAATCCAACATGGAGTGGCCACTTCAGTTTACCCTGGACGCTGATGAGGAAATCGCCGCGTCGGATTTCCCCAACATAAGACTATTCACCGTTGAAAAAGATATGAGCTTCAAGGTGAGGGATGACTTTAAAACGGGTGAGTGGCTTGTTTGCAACCCGAAAAATTCACGTTTCTTTTCCGCCGTCGCCTATTACTTTGGCAAGAAGCTGCATCTGGATCTTGATGTACCAATTGGTCTTGTCAATTCATCCTGGGGTGGTACACGCGTCGAACCGTGGATAAGCTGGGATGTGATTGGCAGTGAACCTGAATTCAAAAACATGAACCTTGCCGCGTTGGAAAAAGACGCTGCGAAAAATGAAAAGAACTTCGCGCGATTTGCAGAGGCATTGAAGCTGGACCCCGGAATCAATCAACGTTGGTTTGATCCGGCTGCAGGTATCACCGGATGGAAGAAGATCAATCTGCCAAAGGAATGGTCGCAAACGGAAATCGGAGACACTGATGGTATTGTCTGGTTCCGCAAGAGCGTGACGCTTGGCGCTGATGCGGCAGGCGAAGCCACACTCAGTCTTGGTCCTATCGATGATGTTGATTATACCTATGTGAACGGTGTTCAGGTGGGTTCTATGGATGTCTACAATAAAGATCGGTCGTACAAGATTAAAGCCGGACTCCTGAAGCCGGGCGAAAACCACATTGTCGTGAAGGTAGTTGATAATCAGGGTGGCGGTGGCCTTTATGGTAAGCCGGAGCAACTTTATCTTGAAACCGGTGGAAAGCGGGTTTCTCTTGCAGGTGAGTGGGAATGGAAGGCATCGGTAATCACATCAGATTTTAAAATTATCAACTACGGGCCCAACTCATACCCGTCGCACCTGTACAATGCGATGATAGCGCCCATGGTTTCATTTCGGATTAAAGGAGTGATCTGGTATCAGGGGGAATCTAATGCCGGTGAATCACATCGCTACCAGACACTGTTCCCGATGCTGATTCGCAACTGGAGAGAAAAGTGGGGTTATGAGTTGCCTTTCTTCTGGGCACAGCTTGCAAACTACATGAAGCCGGCGGAGGAACCGGTAGAGAGTGGCTGGGCAGAATTAAGAGAGGCGCAGCGACTGACACTTTCGGTTCCGAAAACCGGACAGGCTGTTTTGCTCGACATCGGAGACGCGGAGGATATTCACCCGAGGAACAAAAAGGATGTTGGTGTACGCCTCGCTCTCAACGCGCTTGCGACTGCTTACGGAAAGGATGTTGTGTATTCCGGGCCTGTCTACAAGTCGATGAAGGTAAGCAATGGCCGCGCTGTACTCTCGTTTGATCACACCGGTTCCGGACTCGTGGCCAGGGGCAACCGGTATGGCTACCTGAATGGGTTTACCGTTGCGGGAAAAGATGGGAAATTCTATTGGGCGAAAGCTTTCGTACAGGGAAATGACGTAGTGGTATTTCATGAGTCGGTAACTGAACCGGTGGCAGTGCGGTATGCCTGGTCTGACAACCCCGATGATGCAAACCTTTACAACAAAGAAGGGTTGCCCGCCTCGTCATTCAAGACTGACAATTGGAAGTGGTCGACGCAACGTTAGCCGGGTAACTTGTATTCGGGTCCGTTTTTCTGAAAAAAGAATCCGCAACGAACAAATCCGGCAACGGTAAGCGTATGGGCGGAGTAATTTGCGCGCTATACGGAGGTACAGCGGCTGGTTCTGTATTACCGAACAAAACGCATCAAATAATGGACATCTTAAATTGGATCCACAGTGGCGGTGTTCGCATCCAGGTGGCATTAACAGGGCTCCTTTTAACTGGACTCCTTTACGGGCCGCTGCATGGCCAGGACCTTGTTGACCAAAACGCGACTCCTGAAACCAGGGCTCTGTACGACAATTTGCGCAGGATCGCGCAGCAGGGATTTATTTTTGGTCACCAGGATACTGATGCATATGGCGTGGGTTGGAAGGGTGATGCCAACCGTTCTGATGTTAAAGATGTGACGGGTTCGTACCCTGCAGTGCACGGCTGGGACCTCGGGAAAATCGGACAACCCAATAACATCGATAATGTTCCTTTTGACAAAATGCTGGAATGGATCCACCAAACGTATGAGCGCGGAGGGATCAACACCATTTCATGGCATGTAGACAATCCGTTGACCGGTGAGAGCTCCTGGTCCAGGGGCAATGCGGTTAAGGAGAGTCTTCCGGGAGGAAAAGCCCATGCGAAATTCCGCGAGCACCTCGAGTATCTTGCCGAATTCCTCGGAAAGTGCAAGTAGGGTGATACTTACGTGCCCATTATTTTTCGACCCTGGCATGAGCACAATGGGGACTGGTTCTGGTGGGGTAAGGGGCATGCGAGTGAACAGGATTACATTAAACTATGGAAATACACCGTTGAATTCCTGCGCGACGAAAAAGGATTCCATCATCTGATCTATGCGTTTTCTCCCGACCGCAGCCGGATCGACATGAATAATTTCAAAAAGTCGTATCTGTATGCTTATCCGGGCGACGACTATGTGGACGTTATCGGCTACGACAACTATTGGGATATTGGCTCCAAACACAATAAGCAGAATAAAGAGGTACGACGCAGAGATTTTATCAATGGACTGAAAGGAATCTCAGCGATAGCAGCAGCGAAAAATAAGGTTGCAGCTGTGACGGAAACAGGCCTGGAGTCAGTTACGGATCCCAAATGGTTTACTACTGTTATCCTCGACCCGGTCACGTCCGACTCTGCCATTCGCATCGCCTATCTGATGGTTTGGCGCAATGATAGAAGGGATCATCACTACGCACCCTATAAAGGACATCCGGCGGAGCAGGACTTTATTATTTTCTATAATGATGCGCGAACGTTTTTCGAATCGGATTTGCAGAATATGTATAAGAGCCACAAACCCCTCGTCAAAGAATGAAAATGTCCTTGCTTGATGTATCCATCATTGTCGGCTATCTGCTGGCGACGGTTGTAATTGGATTTGTGCTAAAGAAGCGCGCGTCACAGAATATCAAGAGTTATTTCCTCGGGAGCAATACGCTGCCGTGGTATATGCTGGGGTTATCGAACGCGTCCGGGATGTTTGATATCTCAGGTACCATGTGGATGGTGACACTGATGTTTGTGTATGGATTAAAAAGCGTGTGGGTGCCCTGGTTGTGGCCGGTATTCAATCAGATATTTCTCATGGTGTATCTGTCGGCGTGGTTGCGCAGGTCGAATGTACTTACGGGGGCAGAGTGGATTGGTTTCCGCTTTGGCCGGGGCACAGGTTCGAGTATGTCGCATATTATTGTTGTGGCATTCGCTATTCTCAGCGCATTGGGTTTTCTAAGCTACGGCTTCATTGGTATCGGCAAATTTATTGAAGCCTTTGTGCCGTGGAGTCTGGTTTCTCCTTACGTGCCCTTCGAACTTGCCCCGGAGCATGTTCCGCATTTTTATGGAATCATACTCACATCGATTGCAACGTTATACGTTATCCTCGGCGGGATGATGTCGATTGTCTGGACTGATGTGTTACAGTTTACCATCATGACTGTGTCATGTCTTATCATTGGCGGAATTGCCATGAATCGCGTCGATGCATCCACGCTTTCTACATTGGTACCTGAAGGTTGGGATAATTTGTTCTTCGGATGGGAGCTCGGACTTGATTGGAGCAACATAATGCCGTCGGTGAACAACAAGATTGCTTCCGATGGTTTTTCGCTTTTTGGAATATTCTTCATGATGATGCTCTTCAAAGGAATATTCGCAAGTATGGCAGGGCCTGCGCCAAACTATGATATGCAAAAAGTTCTCGCGACCAAGAGTCCCGCGGAAGCTGCAAAGATGAGTGGCTTTGTGTCTCTCGTGCTGCTCTTTCCGAGGTACTTCATGATCACAGGCTTTACCGTACTGGCATTAGTCTTTCTGAGGAGTGAGTTTCTTGAAATGGGTGATAATGTTGACTTCGAGCGCGTACTACCGCTGGCAATTAATGAATTTGTGCCAACCGGATTGATGGGTCTGTTTCTTGCCGGATTACTTGCTGCCTTTATTTCGACGTTTGCATCTACTGTAAATGCGGCTCCCGCGTATCTGATAAACGATATCTACCTTAAGTACATCAATCCGAATGCCGAGCGGAAGCAGTTAATAAACTACAGCTACATCATCTCATTGGCAGTGGTTGTAATCAGTACGCTCATTGGTCTCTACGTTATGACGATTAACGAAGTGATTCAATGGATCGTCTCGGCGTTGTACGGAGGTTATATCGCCGCGAATGTTCTCAAGTGGCATTGGTGGCGTTTTTACGGACATGGATACTTCTGGGGAATGGCTGCAGGTATACTTGCATCGATGGTATTTCCGTTCATTTTCGAGGGCGTCCTACCGTTGTATTACTTCCCGCTGACTTTCGCTGTTTCGATCATTGGTTGCTTTGCGGGCACATATGCTGCACCGCCAGCGGACGTTGACGTGCTTAAGAATTTCTACAGGAAAGTTCGGCCATGGGGATTCTGGAAGCCGGTTCATGATATGGTCGTCGCCGAAGACCCCACGTTTCAGTCGAACAGGAATTTCAAACGCGATATGTTTAATGTGGCGGTTGGTATCGTGTGGCAAACGTGTCTTACGATTACACCAATCTATATTATCATCCGTGAAGAGCTTCCACTGTTCACCAGCATGGCGATTCTGCTGGTCACGACGCTGATTCTCAAGAAAAATTGGTACGACAAACTGGAACGCGAACAGCCCGAGTTGTCAACAGATTCCGGAAAGCAGAAGAGTGAAGTTGTTTCCTAATAAACTAAAATCAACATGAGCAAAGTCAATAAGGACCATCTGGACAAAGTCCGCGCGCTGTTCGAAAGGCACGAGAAACTTATAGCACGGCGCAATGAGGTTCAAAAGGACGGTAATGGCATTTATGAACGTTACGTTTATCCGGTACTCACCGCTGAACATACGCCGGTCTTCTGGCGATACGATCTTGATCCGGAAAAGAATCCCCATCTGATGCAAAGAATCGGCGTCAATGCTGCATTTAACTCCGGGGCTATGCTTTGGAATGATAAGGTGATTCTTGTAGTGCGGGTGGAAGGTGTGGATCGCAAGTCATTCTTTGCGATAGCTGAAAGCGCTAATGGTGTTGACAATTTCAGATTCTGGGATTACCCGATTGAACTTCCTGAAACGGATGACCCGGATACCAATGTATATGATATGCGTCTCGTAAAACACGAAGACGGGTGGATATATGGGCTCTTCTGTACTGAACGTCGTGATCCAAACGCACCCGACTTCGATCAGTCTGCGGCCTCCGCTATGTGTGGCATCGCGCGTACCAAGGATCTTCTAAAATGGGAGCGACTCCCGGATTTGATCTCTTACGGCGGCCAACAACGCAACGTCGTGTTGCATCCTGAGTTCGTGGAAGGCAAGTATGCGCTCTACACGCGGCCACAGGACGGTTTCATTGATGCAGGCAAAGGCGGCGGCATTGGCTGGGGGCTTGTAGACACTATGGAGAAGGCTGTTGTTCCCGACGAGAAGATTATTGAACCGAAGTTGTATCACACCATCAAGGAGGTTAAGAACGGTCAGGGTCCGGCTCCAATTAAAACGGATAAGGGATGGTTACACCTTGCCCATGGAGTCCGGAATACTGCGGCAGGCCTTCGTTACGTGCTTTATATGTTTATGACGGATCTGCAGGATCCATCAAAGGTAATTCATCGCCCAGGGGGACATTTCATTGCACCGGAAGGCGAAGAGCGCGTCGGTGACGTATCGAACGTAGTCTTTGCTAACGGTTGGGTTGCACGTCCTGATGGAGCCGTATTCATTTATTATGGATCATCGGATACACGCATGCACGTCGCCACGTCTACCGTCGAACGACTTGTAGATTATTGCATAAATACGCCTGAAGACGGGTACCGTTCCGCCGAGAGCGTGAAACAACGGTCAGAGCTGATCCGTCGTAATCTCGCGTGGATGAATGAACATAAAGTCGTTTAATCTGATTTACGTGAAAGAAACGCTTCAGGAACTTCGCGCCGAATTCGCCGCAGAATTACGCGACAACATCCTTCATTACTGGACAACGCGCATGATAGACGAAGCACGCGGAGGGTATTACGGTCGGCGAGACGGATGCGATAAACTGGAAGAAAAGGCGGACAAAGGAGTTATACTTAATACACGCATCCTGTGGACATTTTCTCATGCTGCGCGCGTGTTTTCGGACGAATATCGCCCCTTTGCTGATCGCGCTTACGCATACCTGATGCGTTACTTCGTTGATCGTCAACATGGAGGTGTGTACTGGATGGTGGATTCTGAAGGAAATCCGGTAAATACCAAGAAGCAAATCTATGCCCAGGCATTTACCATCTATGCGCTTTCGGAGTACTATATGCTTTCGAAAGAGGTTGAGGCACTCGATCTCGCAATCGAATTGTTCAGACTAATCGAACACCACAGCTTCGACAATACATACAATGGTTACCTGGAGGCGTTCGATCGGTCATGGGTGCTTCTGGACGACTTGCGACTAAGTGAGAAGGACGCGAATGAGAAGAAGACTATGAACACGCATTTGCATGTTCTCGAAGCATACACAAATCTTTATCGATGCTGGCCTGATCCAGGATTAGAAAAGCAGATCATAAACCTGGTCGACGTTTTTCTTGAGAAAATAATAAAGGGCAACCACTTTGGTTTGTTCTTCGATGAAGAATGGAACGTGCGCGGCGATACGGTTTCCTACGGTCATGACATTGAAGGAAGTTGGCTGCTATACGAGGCGGCTGAAGTAGTACATGATGAACGGTTGCTACGCCGGCTTCGGGACGTTTCCCTTGCTATGGTTGATGCCGTGCATCGCGAAGGCACGGATCCGAATGGCGCGGTCATAAATGAAAATCATGATCGCGATCTTCATTGGTGGCCTCAAGCGGAAGCACTGGTCGGATTTGTTCAAGCTTACCAGCTGACGGGCAGGGCGGAGTATCTGATGTCGATGCGGCGCGTCTGGGATTTTATTAAAGAAAAGCTGATTGATCGCGTCAATGGTGAGTGGTATTGGCGGGTCGATCCTTCCGGTAACGTTTGTTTTGACGACGACAAAGCCGGACCCTGGAAGTGTCCTTATCACAATAGTCGCGCTTTACTGGAATTATTGAAACGCCTACCAGTATAAGCAAGTAAATTTTATCTTGCACCCTTTAGCTATCAAACAAAGAATGATGTTAGACCTTTCAAAAGCCTCGTCACGGAAAGAAGTGTTTTCCCTGGTTGAGGATTTCATGATAAAGAACGGCTTTACGATTGTCGACAAGGACTTCGATCGTCCCTGGGGCGGGTTCCTTGTAATTGACGAGGAACAAGCCAGACGGTTCAGCCACTTCTTTTTCCCTGCGATGGAAGTAGTTCTCTCACAAATGGTTGGCAAACTCAGTCCCAAAATATTGATGGTTGAGCCGGGGAAGCGCCTTTCCTGGCAATATCATTTCCGTCGCGCCGAGATTTGGAAACTGGTAGCGGGAAGCGCGGGCATCGTTCGCAGTTCCAACGACGTCCAGGGCGAGGTAGAACCGCTGGAATTAAACAAGGTTGTCGAATTGCCGCGAGGGCTTCGTCATCGCCTGGTAGGCATGGGCGACTCCTGGGGAATGATTGCCGAGATATGGCAGCATACCGATCCTCAGAATCCTTCCAATGAGGATGACATCGTACGACTGGAGGATGATTTCGGCAGGTAACGCATAGTTTGAACTTAATGCACATTGGTGCACGTCATCTCTTCAGTAGACTTCTTATGAATACCTTCAGGATAAGGTAGGCAAAACGGATGTCCTTGTGCAACTGCCAGGCTAACCGTAACTGATCCAGCACGCCGCTGTGGTTTCCCGATTCCCGGCATTGAATTTCTGCAGTCCGCACGGCGTAGTACGCGTAATACTTTTTTGCTTTTGCCAGAGTATCCCTGCGATGTTCGGTCGGCAGATAATTATTGATTTTGTTCATCACAAATATCAGATCATCAATATGCTTACCTGATTGGCCGGTCTGTTCTGAAATTGCGCCCGGGTGCTGACGGTAGGATGCCAGAACACGGGGTGTATAACCGAATGAATAGCGCGTGGCGATCCGCGCCCACATTTCCCAATCTTCGCCATGATGAACTCCGCAGAATCCGCCGAGTTGTTCATAAGCCTCGCGCTTCACCGCTATGCATGAATATTGGACGCGTTGACGCTCAGCTAGTCGTTGCAGCCAGTTTGCAAGAACACACTCTACCGGTGCTTCAGCTTCATGATGAAAGAGGGCGTTTCCATTTGAATCGATTTGCCGGTAGCGACAAAACGCGGCGCCTAAATCGGGATATGTTGCGAACAATGCTCCAATCGTCTCATAAAACCCATCGTGAACAATGTCATTTGTATGCAACAGATGGATATAGTGCCCCACTGAAAGGTTCAGACACGTTTCAAGGTTCAGCAGATTGCCCATGTTACACGGCTGTCGATAATAGCCAACACGCCCGCCCCCGACACGTCTGACAAGTTCCTGGACATCAATATCTGTGCAACAGTCGTCAACGACTTCGATCTGCATCTGTGAGTCGGGGAGCCCCTGGCGCAGGACGCTGCGAAGGGTTTCCTCCAGATATTTACCGGAATTGTAAACCGGTATCATCACCGACCAGAATGGCCTATTGGGCGCACTAACGGGTGCGATGTGCGGCGGGCTTAACGGCGTGCGCTCAGTAGAGATCTTTTGCCAACTGGTCAATCAGATAATGATTTTTCATCCAAATCAAATTTAGGGTTTCGCTGACGCCTTCAAATGCCGTTTGATGTATTTGTATAGACACGTCAAACAAGCCAGGGACACGAACATTAATCGAGGAAATATGTGTCACTTTGACGTGATTTATCCTTTCTCGCCAGCATAATTCAGTCATTATGTCTTAAAAATCTCATTGGTATACTTTTTCCGAAGTGGACAGTCGAAAGAGTTTTAAATCAGTTAGAAATCTAAAAGAGGAAAATTTATGAGCATCGTTCGATTCACCAGTGGTGTAAACGGTTTCGCACCGGCTACTTTCAATAGTTTGATTGATCGCTTCTTCAATGAGTCTCTCACACGCAGAGGAGGATCACAATACTCGTTTGTTCCCAGAGCAGACATTGTCGAAAATGAAAAAGGTTTTGAAATCCTGATAGCCGTTCCAGGGATGGGCAAGGAAGATTTTAAGATTGATGTGAATGAAAACGTATTGGAGGTGAGCGGTGAACGCAAGTTTACACGCGAGCGTAAAGAAAACTACTACGTTTCCATTGAATCGCAGTACGGCAACTTCAAACGCGCTTTCACGTTACCCGATACTGTGGACGCAGGAAAAATTACCGCGTTTTACGTTAATGGCGTGCTTGAAATCAAGCTGCCTAAGGACGAAAAGAAAACACAAAAAACTACGATTCGCGTAGACTAAAACAATGCGATCTCAGTTATAGTAAGTAGGTTTAGGTTAGGTTAAGGGCGTCTTCCGATATCGGAAGACGCTTTTTTTTTGGTCGCCGAATAAGTTCATTGGTCGTTTCTCTATGTTTTCAGAAGAAGCGATTTTGCCGCTGGCGGGATGTACCGCAACGTTTTGAAAAAGAAAGGTTATATTTCTGTAAGCATCAGATTTTAAACAGAAAGGGAAAGGGTACGATATGAAGCGGACAATATTAATTCTCGTAATAGTGCTGGCGGCCTGCGTCGGCGGAATTCTTGGTTCATTGGTAACCATCCGGTTTTTTGAGTTTTCAAACTTATCTTATAGTTCCATAGCGCAGCATCAGCAGAGTGTGCTGGCGTCTCATCGCTATGATACCGGGTATAACGTTCCGAAAGGATTAAACTTCCTTGAGACTTCCCGTGACGTAATTCCTGCCGTCGTGCACATTCGTACTTCCTATGGTCCCGGTGATTTTAGTCTGAATCCGCTTGAATCGTTCTTTGATATGCCATCGCGAAGCAGCGGCAGTGGTGTGATCATCTCGGATGATGGTTTTATTGTTACAAACAACCACGTAATTGAAGACGCGAGCAACATTGAAATCATCATGAGCAATAATCAGCGCTACTTTGCCAAACTTGTTGGTGCTGATCCCACAACCGACCTGGCATTGCTAAAAATACGCGCGCAAAATTTGCCCTTTATTCCGTACGGTAATTCTGATGAGATAACGCCAGGCGAATGGGTGCTTGCTGTTGGAAATCCATTCGACCTCAACTCGACTGTAACGGCTGGGATAGTAAGTGCAAAAGCAAGAAACATCGGCATTCTGCGCGATAGAAACGGTTTGCAGGTAGAGTCATTCATTCAGACTGATGCGGCGGTCAATCCCGGAAACAGTGGTGGCGCACTTGTAAATCTCAGAGGGGAGCTTATCGGGATTAATACAGCGATAGCCACATCATCAGGAAGTTACCAGGGGTACTCATTTGCTATTCCGGTAAGTCTGGTCCGAAAGATAATGGACGACCTGCTTGAGTTTGGTAAAGTGCAACGCGGACTTCTCGGAATTCAGATTACCGATTTGAACGCGGCGCTGTCCGAACAGCTTAAATTGAATACTACGCAAGGTGTTCTTGTCAACAGGGTCAATCTTAATTCTGCTGCTTCTGAAGCGGGCCTTAAATCGAAAGATGTGATTGTCGGTGTTGGGGGAAAATCCGTAAATACTGTTTCGGAACTGCAGGAACAGGTGGCGCGCAACCGACCTGGCGCTGAAATCGAGGTTGAGTATCTTCGTGATGGCGAACGCGCGAAAGTAAAGGTACGTCTCAGGAACAGTGAGGGCACCGAGGAGATTATCAAACGCGAAGTAAATTTCGATCTTAATGGTGCTAACGTTGAAGATGTACAATTCAAAGAACTGGCTGAACTCCAACTGGAGGGGGG
>JAEZDW010000172.1 GCA_023417955.1 Bacteroidota bacterium | reverse complement strand
ATTATATCCTGCTCGATATCTACATGCCGGAACTCGACGGTTGGGGGTTCCTGAAACAATTTGAAGTAATCAAGGATCACCTTGCTAAGAAAGTTGAGGTTTGTCTGATCAGCTCTTCCGGTCACAGTCGCGATCGTGAACGTGCCGAAAGACTTCCATTCGTTAAGGCCTATCTCCAAAAACCAATAACATTGGATGCACTACGCGAAATCATGCAGGTTCGTGAAATTGATCCGTCACGAAAATTTCCCGGTCCGTTTCTTTAATAACTCGATCAAACAAATCCACGGCTGTCGACAAGTTGATCTGCCTGAATATTGTACTTCTCCATCAGGTATCTGCTGTGCGCCATTGCTTCTGATCTGTCGTAACGGACATTAAGACTTTTCAAAGAAACGTATCAAGTGTCCTCTCGTCTTCGAGACTGATTGTAAGAGTCGGGTATGAGTATGATGCTCAATATTGCGGTTGTTTAAGTTTTAGTTACTCGCCAACATCCTGCTCTTTGACGCTTACCGGCGCGCCTTCACTATTAAATCCAAAGCGTCTGATTTTTTTATCGAGAGTAAAATCAATCCAATACAAATCCGTTGCACTATCGCGGAAAATTTTCGCTTTGCGCCAGCCTTCATACAATTCATCTTTATCCAGCGTTTCCTGAAGCTTCCGCGGTACGTCATCGACGGCTACAGCTTCGAAACCAGGCGGAGGATAAGATGTATCAACATGATCGTATTCACTGCTATCTTCAGCGGTAACGGGAAGGCCCTGACGAAATTGAATTGTATCGTCTTTCTGAGCGCGGAGTGACGAACAACTCAGTAAGGCGGCAAGTAGAAGCAACATGCGTATCATGTTGCCTATATCGAATAAACTTATGCCTGAATCAAGGAATTACTCCACGCCACGCGCCAGAATCATTTTCGTATAGCTGGCACGTTGGCGGAGTGCTTTTGCCGGCGCATAGCCTTCCGATGACCACCAGGCGCGCGCCCGCTCTTCGCTCGGAAACTCGAGAACGACAAGACGTTCAGGCGACCATTCACCTTCAAGCGTGTCCGTTTCCCCGCCGCGTACAATAAACTTCCCTTCATACGGAACGAGTGAAGCCGGTGTCAGTTTCTTGTATTGCTCGTAAGTTTCGTGGTCAGTGATGCTGATTTCCACAATAATGTAGGCTTTCATAGACGAAGTATAATTCTACAATTTACCAGCCCTGCCTAAATACGCGATCATCAATGCGCGACGGGCGGCGAAATTTCGTGTTAAATGTACGCAAAACACCCATGTACTGCAGTCGTGCGCCGTCCTGCGTGCCTGCGGCAGCCGCCATGGAATTAAAATTTTATCAAAGCTGGTTATGGTTAGCAAATATTGCCGACTGGAAATAATGACGAACTAAATCAGAAAAATTATGAAAAAGCTATTCTTAATACTGTTTGCAAGTCTTGCAATGGCAGCTTGTAGTGGCGACGGAAACCGCGAAGCCAACAGAGATGAAACGGAATACGATAACACTACTCCCGCTGTACCTGAAGATGAAACTGAGATACAGCGCGACGAAACTGACATGCAGTCTGATACAACAGGTACGGAATATATGGAGACTGACACCACTGCGATGGACAGACAACCTACTCCGTAGTCCGAACGAATATCATATTTGATATAAAAGAGGCCGTCTCAAAAGTCATGAGGCGGCTTTTTTCATTTTAGAGCGCCCGCGGTTCAATATTTTTTGTTTGGAGCTCCCTTCTGAGATAACCTCGTTTTTAACAAGACCGAACTCGCCTGAATCCCGCAACGTCATCTCTTCCTATACAGCAGGCGATTTCTTTAGCGAATCCCAGAGGTGTAGCCTCGTATAGATATCGTAAGGGAGGCTTTTGAGACGACCTCTTTTTCATGACCTATACAGAGCAGGATACGAGGATAAATGACCAATTTGTATCTTGTCGTAAACTCTTGCTATGGAACGAAGGTCCTTTATCCGTACCGCAGCGCTTTCAGCCGTTGCGTTATCTCTCCCGGCGTATGCCGGTAACGTCCAAACAAAAAATCCACTCCCGCGCTGGAGGGGATTCAATCTTTTGGATTTCTTCTCGCCAGACCCGTCGAATTCACGGAATCCCACTACCGAGGATCATTTCAAATGGATGCGCGACTGGGGATTTGATTTCGTCCGAATTCCCATAGCCTACCCCTACTACCTTGATATCGATCGGACGAAAAAAATTTCAGCGGATGACGTATACCGCATCAGCGAACCTGCTGTTGAAAAAATCGACCGTCTCGTCCAGATTGCGCACAAGTACGGGATGCACGTTAGCCTGAATCTTCATCGCGCACCGGGTTACTGCATCAACGCGGGCTTCCATGAACCTTTCAATCTGTGGAAAGATCAGGCTGCACAGGATGCATTTTACTTTCACTGGAAAATGTGGGCGAAGCGATATAAATCGGTTTCCAATGATAAGATCAGCTTTGATCTTGTTAACGAACCGAGTATGCGCGACGACATGAATGACCAACACTCACCGTCACGGGCTGTACCGGGTGACGTCTATCGAAAAGTAGCAAAGGCTGCACTCGACGCGATCCGCGGTGAGAAAAAAGACGCACTCGTCATTGCTGACGGAAACAACGTAGGCAATACTGTCATTGAGGAAATCACAGATCTCCCAATCGCACAAAGTTGCCGTGGATATTTTCCGCACGCGATTTCACACTATAAGGCGCCGTGGGCAAACAAGGATCCGGAGAATCTGCCTGAACCAAAATGGCCGGGGCAGGTCGGCAGTCAATACCTCAGCCGTGAAATGCTCGAGAAATACTACGAACCCTGGATTAAACTAGCCGGTAGTGGTGTCGGTGTTCACTGCGGTGAATGCGGATGTTGGAACAAAACGCCGCACAATGTATTTCTCAGCTGGTTTTCCGACGTGCTGGACATTCTTAAACAAAACAACATCGGATTTTCCATATGGGAATTCTCAGGTTCCTTCGGTATACTCAACTCCGAAAGAAGTGATGTGAAGTATGAAAACTGGCACGGCAACAAGCTTGACAGAAAATATCTCGAGTTGCTGCAGCGTTCCTGATTCAAAAACGCAACGGATCAGCCAACAGTAAATTAATCTTCCACCAGGCACATAACGCCCGTTCCAGTCTCATTGTCGTTTGGTGCCTCACAATTTATTTAGGATTGTCCTATCCTTGTTCAAATTTTCCTATTTTGAACAGCCGCTCTTCAACATTCCACTGTGAGTGACAAATAAATGTCAATAGCATGAGTGCATTCAACCCAGTTGTTAAGCGCGTTTTACTGGTAGACGACGATATCGATGACCGCGAACTGTTTGTTGAAGCATTCTCTTTTATCGACAATCCGTCGATTGTCTCCACGCTGGAGTCTTCGGACAAACTCCTGGATTATCTACGCGGTGAAGACGTGCTTCCTGATTATGTTTTCCTCGACCTCAACATGCCTCGTAAGAGTGGTAAGGAATGTTTGAAGGAAATCCAACAGTACGAATCACTCAGAGGCATCCGCGTTATTATTTACAGTACATCTCTGAACCCTAAAGACGTCGCTGAAACATATCAGGACGGAGCATATTGCTTCATCCAGAAGCCAAATTCTTTTTCGGATCTGAAAAAGATTCTTCAAAAAGTCTTAACTTCAAAAGCCCGGTCTTTTTCGCTTAATGGAGGTTTCATATTCGCCGGCGGTCAAAACTCCTGACTATGGCAAAGGATGACGAAAAAAGTCTTCTGTCCGACTGCACATTCATCCATCTGCCCGGATATGCAGAATTTATCCTTACACATCGTCTGGAATTCTTTGTACGTCGTTTTGTTGAATACTCCTTCGAAGTTGATCTTCCGCTGTTGAGGCATATGGCTTCAGTGTCCCGCGACGAACTTGTTGCGATATCCATGTCTTCCAACCGGGAACTCCTTGAGGCCCTGGCAACCAATGAAGTCTCCCGTTATATCAACGAGTCGAGGGAAAATTGGCTTGCCAATATGCTACCCGTTATAACGCGTGAGCAAATTTTGTCGGACGACATCACGCTCTTAAGTCACATCCGCCGGACGATCTTTCTTGAAATACTCTCCGACTATTCGGCGAACCCCGGCGAATGGTTCGACATTATGAAAGAAATCGACCGTTTTACGGTAATGATGGATTCGACACTCATCAACACATACCTCCTCCTCCAACAAGAACGGATCGAAGAAGTTGGTCGCGCTCTAAAAGGAAGAGAAACGCAGTGGCTTGAAGCTCAGGCTATCGGAAAGATCGGCAGTTTTGAGTGGGACCTCGTTCGCAATGAAAGCCGGAATTCACCCCAATGTCTTGCAATCTTTGAGACCAGTGAAGATGAATCCTATCCGCTTGACAAGTTCACTCCATACGTACACCCTGATGATCGCAAAAGGATAGAGGCCGCCTTCGTCGAGAGCCTCGTCTCCGGGGAATGCAAGTGTGAATTCCGATATGAAAAAAATGGCCATGAGAAATTTCTGCTGTTGCGCGGTGTGGTTGGCTATGAGAATGATATTCCCGTTCGAATTGTAGGAACGGTAATTGATATTACAGAAAAACAATCGATCATAAGAAAGCTCCAGGCCAGTGAAGAACTCTACAAACAGGCACAAGCACTCACGCACATCGGAAACTGGTCACTGGATCCGGCAACAGGGGAAATGGAATGGTCCGATGAGCTATATCGCATATTCGGAATGGAACCCCAAAGCGAGAAGATAACCCTCGACTCCGTGCGGTCTTTTTTTCCAAGCGACCACGGAAGGCAATTGGTAACAGGTCTCAGGCACGCACTGCGTTCAGGCAAGGTACCCGAAAGCCATTTCCGAATATCACGGCGCGATGGCGGAGCAAAAATCATCAAAGGGAAAGGTGAAGTGATATTCGACAAGAACGGGAAGCCTGTTCGCATATCGGGGACTGCCCAGGATGTCTCAACCGAGTTTCTTCTCACTGAAAACCTTAAAGATCGTGAGCGTTACCTCGATGCGCTGAACCGTTCTCTCGCGCAGAAGAACGAACAGCTCGTTCGCAAGAACAAGGAACTTGAGTCGTTTAATTTTATAGCAAGTCATGACTTGCAGGAGCCACTTCGAAAGATTCAGATTTTCAGTAGCCGTATTCTCCAGGAAGCGAGTGAGGGACTGGAAAGCGACGTCCTGTTGAATTTTGACAAGATCCGGAATGCGGCGAATCGCATGCAAAAACTGATCGACGACTTTCTTGCATTTTCTCAAACATTGAACGTGACGCGCACAGGTGAATCCGTTGATCTCAACACTGTTCTGCAAGATGTACAAACCGAACTTCAACCGAGGATCGTCGACAAAAAAGCGACATTCCACATAGTAGACCTTCCCGTGATCAGCGCAGTCCGCTATCAGATAAAACAGCTATTCATCAACCTTGTAAGTAATTCATTGAAGTATGCACATCCGGAAAAAGCACCTCACATAGACATCGGGGCGCGCAAAGAAACAAACGAAGATCAGTCCGACGTGGTCGTCATCACATACCGCGACAACGGCATTGGTTTCGAGCAGAAGTACGCCGAGAAGGTGTTCGAGCTTTTTCAACGCCTCCACAACAAGAATAACTATTCCGGAACGGGCATTGGTCTTGCGCTTTGCCGAAGGATTTGTGAAAATCATAACGGCACCATTACCGTGACTGCTGAGCCCATGCAGGGCTGTACGTTTACTATAAAACTTCCAGAGAGAATCGTAATTAGCAACACATGAGTGAGCACGAAGCGTTGATCGCAAACTTCTACAGGGCATTCGGTGACCGTGACTACAAAACGATGCAACAGAGTTACCACCCTGACGCCGTGTTTTCAGACCCGGTGTTCACAACCCTTCACGGCGACGAAATTGGCAGGATGTGGGAAATGTTGGCAACGACGGCCAAAGACCTCCGCATTGAAGCCGAAAACATTGCCGCCAATGGCAACGGTATCACATGCAGGTGGCATGCTTGGTATCCATTTTCACGGACCGGTCGGGAAGTGCATAATATCGTCAACGCCACATTTGTTTTTCAGGACGGGAAGATCCTCCGGCATACCGACAACTTTGATTTTTACCGCTGGTCACGCCAGGCGCTCGGGCTGACGGGAGTGGTTTTAGGATGGACCCCCTTCCTTCAGAACAAGGTCCGGGAGACCGCTGCCAGGAGCCTCAAAAACTTTATTCAGGCAGCCTCATCCTGAGTACGACAAACTTGCAATATCTTGTGGGGCTAATTTTCAAAAATGGAACTCGAGGAGAAAGTCCAGGCAGTCGAAGCGCTGATGGACGACCTGGACGCCGAAATCCTGAAGTTTCAGGGGTGGTCAGGACTTGGCTGCAAGGCAGGCTGTGGCAAGTGTTGCTATAAGCCGGACATTGAAGCAACCATCCTCGAACTTCTTCCTTTTGCCCTACACCTTTATCGTACCAACCAGGCTGAGCTATGGCTGGAGCGATTGTCCAAAGAGCCGTCGCCGCTTTGTATGCTTCTTGATCCACTCGGGCTTTCGGGAATGTGTTCGAGCTACAAGTATCGCGGTTTAGCTTGCCGGCTTTTTGGCTTTTCCGCCCGCATCAATAAGCATAGCCAAAAAGAAATTGTCACTTGTCAGGTGATCAAAACAGAGCAACCGAACACATTTCATAGTGCGAAATCACAAATGAGCCAAAACCAGTCTGTACCGGTAACGAGCCACTTCTACATGCAGCTGCACGCGATTGATTTCAATATGGCGCGTGAATTTTTTCCGATTAATCAGGCTATAAAGCGCGCTCTGGAAGTTATCTTGCATTACTATGCGTATCGGGCGTGACATATGGCTAGTGTTTTTTCTGATTACGGTATGCGCGACAACAGAAGGAGTATCGGCCGAACTCAGTGATACTGTACGCAACCGTCTTTTGGAAATGTACTGGACAAAGCCGCGGTTAGTCCCAAAGGTTGGCGCCAGTATCCAGGAACGCGCCATCCTTGAACTCGGAGTCCAATGGCACAATATCTACCGGCATCCACTCAGCCTTGCGTCCAAAGGACCCTATGCATCAGTTGATATAATCAAGGATAATACGAACTATGTGATCGGACCTAAACTTGGATATGAATTCACTGCGGGAGTGTTCGGCACCGCATTCGACATCACGTATTTTTACGACAAAAACTTCGACAGCGAGGGCAATGACCGGCGTGCCTGGGTTGCCACACCAAAGGCAGGGCTCACTGTTCTGGGCTTCCTGAATTTCTTTTACGGCTACCAGATCCCGATTTCAGATCAACGTATCACAAGCCTATCGCGCCACCGGCTATCGATAGTTTTCAATCTCAACAAGGACTATTTCGACGTTAAAAACGCTCCCAGAAAGAACTGAGTGGAAGCAGGACTTTCTCAGACTTAAGAATCGTTCGAATGGAAGGGCTTGAACGCGACTCGCCGTTGTCGGAAAAACTGAGCCGTTGCGTTGCCAGGCCGAGTAATATGAACAAGGCGACGATTATGCCGACCACCAGTGTTATCTGACGTTTTGAAATCGTTTTGTTCATGTGACTCGCCTTCGCCAATGGCGTGCCATAGAAAAAAGGTGGCAAATTTGGTTTTTTGAGGCTTTTTCGGCAGCGCGTCTGTGCGTATACGGACAATGTTCGGTTGCGTTTCTGAACAACGGTTACCCCCGGGCACTTATGCTTATCAATCCATGGAACTCCATTTTTCTTATCTTGTTTATTGTTCTAAATCACTGTTCATGAAGAAAACCCTGTTCACGGCCGCATGTTTACTGATCTGGGCGTCCACCCTCGCGCAGTCAGGAACACAGGCAATCCCGGTTAATTGGATGACTTTTGAAGAAGCTGTGGAGCGTTCGGAGCAAGAAAAACGGCCCATTTTTATTGATGTCTACACCGATTGGTGCGGCTACTGTAAAGTGATGGATAAGAACACTTTTTCTGACCCCACAATCGCCAAATTGCTTAATGAAGAATACTACCCGGTAAAGTTTAATGCAGAACAGAAGGAGCCGGTTACCTTCCGGGGCACAACTTTCAAATTCGTCCCTTCCGGTCGAGGCGGGTATCATGAGTTGGCTGCCTCTTTGTTAAACAACCAGTTAAGCTACCCCAACTTTGTTTTCCTTACCGAAGACTTCAAGATTGTTCCTGTAATTCCTGGTCGGCCGTCCCTGCCAGGCTACCGTCCACCTCAGGACTTTCACATTTTCCTGCAGTACGTCGCTGAAAAGGTATACCTGGAGAAACAACTTGCTGACTATCAGAAGACATACCAGTCACCATACGGCCAACCCTAAACGTCGGTACCAACAAAAAGCCCCGGTTTTCATCAAACCAGGGCTTTTTTATTGGTAAAATCTTACAAATCAGCTCAGTCGTTTTCCTGCTTCTTTTCGGTTTTCAGGAAATCGAGGTACCCAAGTGCGGCCACAAAACCGACCAAAACGGCGACAATGGTTATGAAAAGGTTAGCTCCGTCTCCAATATATTGCTCAAACATGGTATGGAAATTTTAATCGCAAAGCTATAGGTTTGACAGAGATTTGGAAATGAATTTTCGCTTAAAATTGCATCCGCCTGATGAGAAAACTGCTACTTCTTAGCAATTCAACGATGCCTGGAACAGTCTTTTTCACCTGGCCACGGCCCTGGGTAAAGGCATTCCTGGGCGAAAAACCAAAGAACCTGATTTTCATTCCGTACGCCGCGGTAACCTTTCCTTTCGATGAGTATGAAGAAGCGGTCCGGCAGGTTTTTAACGAAATGATCTACGCCATCTTCAGCCTGCACCGTGTTTCAGAAAAACGGAAAGCGATCGAAGAAGCCGACGGAATCGTCGTGGGCGGTGGCAATACATTCGCATTGCTAAGCAGAATTTATGAAGACAATCTCGTTGAGCTGATTCAGAAAAAAGTCGACAACGGAACGCCGTACGTAGGCTGGAGCGCCGGGGCAAATCTCGCGTGCCCGACAATCAAAACGACTAACGATATGCCTATTGCTCAACCGCAGTCGTTTGAAGCATTGAACTTAATCCCATTCCAGATCAATCCGCACTATCACGAGTTGCGTTTCGAGAACCAGGGTGGCGAAACGCGAAAAGAAAGACTGCAGGAATTTATTACGATGAACCCCAAAATGCCTGTAGTGGGCCTTCCCGAGGGCATGTTGCTGCAACGCGATGACAGTAACCTCACACTGCTGGGGGAAGGGACCGCGAAGTTATATCAAAACGGAAAAGCAGCAACTGAAGTCAAATCAGGAACGGATTTGAGTCACCTGCTTAGCCTGCCACTCGTGCCTGAACTCTAAGCCTTCGCAGGTTTGCGTTTGGAGCCCTTTTTAGGTGTGAGAAAAACGTAATTAAGCACGCCCAGTATACACATCACCCCGAGAACTGCTATCAGAATAATCAACCTTGCGTTCCGAAGTTCCAGTGTTTTGATTTCGTCTTCCTGCTTTAGCAGTTCGAATTCTTTTTCCATATCCTGGAAGGAAAGTCGTAATTCCATCTGTGCGATCTTTCGCGTGCTCTCCTCACCGAAGACAAGTTCGCGCGCGTCATCATACTTCACCTGTGTATCATATGCCTCGCGCCATTTTCCCTGGTTGGAGAAATTTTCAGCCTGAGCCTTGTACAAAGCGGGCAGAAACGAAAACGCCTGTATATCGGTACAAAGTTCAAGAGCTTCGTTAAGGAAGACATCCGCATCGCGGGTTTTCTTCATCTTGACCGCAGACACACCAAGATTCGTCAATGCATTCAGGATACCGGTTTTATTGTTGGCCTTTCGCTCGATATCGAGTGCCTGCTGATAAAAATTGTACGCCTCGTCGTACTGCTGTTTCTTGAAATAAAGATTTCCAATGTTAGTCAGCGGATCACCATAGAGTGCTCCTTTTTCAGCATTGATATTCCGCGCCTCTTCGAAATACTCAAGCGCCTTCTCGTCCATTTGCATCTCACTGTGAAGATTACCGAGGTTGTTAAGGCTGCCGATAATCTTTTCCGCATCATTCAGTTCAATAAACATGTTGTACGACTCAGTCATGTATTTCATAGACTGCTCATAGTCTTTCTTGATCGAATAAATATTCGCAATATTGTTTTTGGTCGATGAAACGCCTTCCTTGTTTTCTATCGATTCATAAATCTTCAAGGCGTTGATATAATATTCCAGCGCCCTGTCCATAGCACCCTGAGTTCGGAATGCAACGCCAAGGTTGTTAT
>JAEZDW010000127.1 GCA_023417955.1 Bacteroidota bacterium | reverse complement strand
GCACTGGATCTGATTGACCTGGAGTGGTTGGGAAAACTGGCTGCAAAGCACAACCTCATCCTCAATGTCGACAACTGTTTCGCAACGCCATATTTACAAACGCCTGCTAAATACGGCGCGCACATCGTTACGCACTCGGCGACAAAATTTATGGATGGCCAGGGCCGCGTTATCGGTGGTGCGATTCTCGGCACGAAAGAACTAATCAAGGAAATCCGCTTCTTCGCGCGTCACACAGGGCCTTCAATGTCGCCCTTCAATGCGTGGATACTTTCAAAAAGTCTGGAGACGCTCGCAGTGCGGATGGAACGCCATTGTCAGAATTCTTTACAGCTCGCAACGTTCCTCGAAACCCAGGAGACAGTCTCCATCGTGAAGTACCCGTTCCTTCCGTCGCATCCACAACATGAGCTGGCAAAAAAACAAATGCGCCTTGGTGGAGGAATTGTAACCTTCGAGGTGAAAGGTGGATTGGATCAGGGCCGTAAATTCCTTAATGCACTCAAGATGATTTCGCACACACCAAACCTTGGTGATACGCGATCAATAGCAATACACCCGGCGTCAACTACACATTCGAAACTTACGGATGAAGAACGTGCCGCGGTGGGAATCATGCCAGGTCTGATCCGCATCGCCGTTGGATTGGAAGACATCAACGATATTATTTCTGACGTTCAACAGGCGCTGCAGGCGTCAAAGGAAAAGTAGTTGAACTTCGAACTAGGAGAATAACTGCAAAGCGACATTGCGTGTGCGAGCAATTTCTAATTTGGGAATTTATAATTTATAATTGGCGGACATTTAAGTTAGCAGAAAGCAAGCTTGCAGCTCGCAGCGCTCGCAGCTCGAAACTGAATCACCATGCAACGAACAAATGCACATTTCTAAACACGCGTTTCAGGTTTTCAGGTTTCAGGTTTCAGGAAGAATACTGCATAACGAGATTGCGTGTGCGAGCAATTTCTAATTTGGAAATTAATAATTTATATTAGGGAACTTCATTGCGTTCCTTTGCCTTAGCGCCTTTGCGGTGAAAAAAGCTACTATCATTCAGAACCGTGAACATTCAAGTTAGCAGAAATCAAACTTGCAGCTCGAAGCTCGTAGCTCGAAACTGAAGCTTACTCCTTTCACTAGCAGCCACAGCCAGAAGCCAGAAGCCAGTTGCCAGAAGCTATTATCTGCCAGATGCCACCTGCAAGAAGCCAGTTTCCCAGTACTAACTTCAGTCCGTCAGTAGCTATTTAGCTCGCCCCGGTCCTTCGCTCGCTGCTGGCCTGCGCACTTGCCGTGCTCAGGATCCGGGTTCGCTTTTTAAATCTTCGTTCAGAACCGTGAACATTTAAGTTAGCAGAAACCAAGCTTGCAGCTTGCAGCTCGCAGCTTGAAACTGAACCTTGCACATCTCACTAGCAGCCACAGCCAGTAGCCAGTTGCCAGTTGCCAGAAGCTATTACCTGCCAGCTGCCAGAAGCTATTATCTGCCAGCTAATACGTCGGCATTTCCGGGTCAATCTCGCGTGCCCATGCAAGGATTCCGCCTTTCAGATTGTAGAGGTTGGTGAAGCCGTGGTTTTTTTCAAGCCACTGAACCATGTTACCACTGCGTGCACCGCTGCGGCAGTGAATGATGACCTGCTTATCCTTGGACACTCGCTCAACATTTGAAGGGATATCTCCCTGAGGGATCAATTCGCCACCAATGTTGCAGATGTCGAATTCATGCGGTTCCCTGACATCAATCAATTGAAAGGATTTTCCTTCATCCATCATCTGCTTTAGTTCTTGTACGGTGACTTCTTTCATGTCGGTGATATTGTTTGTTGAACGCCCCAAAGATTCTTTTTTCCCGGGATTAATGCAAAATTCCTCATAGTCTATAAGCCCCTTCACCTGTGCGCGGGTGTTCAGATCGCGGTAGCGGATTACCTGCTGGTCCATGGAAAGGCTGTCGAATATAAGGAGCCTGTTGGCAAGCGGTTCACCAATGCCCGTAACAAGCTTGATTGCCTCGTTTGCCTGAAGGCTGCCAATGATGCCCGGCAGAACGCCCAGGACCCCGGCTGTGGAACAATCTGGTACAGCAGACGCAGGCGGCGGTGATGGAAACAGGTCGCGGTAATTTGCGGATCTGCCTGACTTAGTTTCAGCATTGAAAACGGAAACCTGCCCCTCAAACCGGAGAATGCTTCCGTATACCAACGGCTTGTTCAGCAGGACGCACGCGTCGTTCAAAAGGTAACGGGTTGGAAAATTATCTGTGCCGTCGATAACTAAGTCAAACTGACCGATGATCTCCAACGCATTTTGAGAGTTGATCCTGGCTGTGAACACAACGCAGTCAGTATGTGGATTCATCTGGCGAAGCCGAAGCGCTGCCTGTCGGGCTTTGCTTTTGCCGACGTCGTCTACGGTGAAGAGTATCTGCCGCTGTAGGTTTGAAATATCCACGACATCATCGTCGATAATCCCCAGAGTACCCACACCGGCTGCTGCCAGATAAAGAAGCACCGGGGATCCGAGTCCGCCGGCACCGACCACCAGTATCCGCGCATTGCGCAAGTTCAATTGGCCATCCTCTCCGAATTCCTTCAGGATAATGTGACGATGATACCGGATGTGTTCCTCCCGCGAAAGATTCATGTAGTTCAAAATTAATTATGGTACTTTGTAATTCAATCTTACCCCTTACATGATGAGAAAGATTTTTACTACGGGTGCTCCATGGGAAAGCGTTGTAGGCTATTCACGTGCGGTGCGACTTGGAGATGTGCTGGAAATTTCAGGCACGGTCGCCGCCGATGAGAATGGCGTGGTCGCGAGAGGCGATCACTATGGTCAAACCAGGTTTATCCTTGAAAAGATCGGAAAAGTACTCAGCGACGCAGGATTTACGTTCGAGGACGTAGTGCGTACCCGGATGTTCGTCACCGACATTTCGCAATGGGAACAAATTGGCCGGGCACACGGCGAAGTGTTTCACACCATTAAACCAGCTACCTCGATGGTAGAAGTAAGTCGCCTGATCGACGACGACTACCTTATCGAGATAGAAGTCACGGCAAGGAAAGCCTAGGCGAGGTGCTTTAGGGCAAGCCTCGCAACTGTGGTTCCAATAGACAAGGACGATGTCGCCGCCGGTGAAGGCGCATTGCACACGTGAATTGCACGGGGTTCGTCCAGTATCATGAAGTCGTCGAGTAACCCTCCGGTGCGATCGCACGCCTGGGCACGTACCCCTGCGCCCCCGGGTTCAAGATCCGCTTCGGTGATCTGTGGTATAAGCTTTTGAAGCGCCTTGGTAAAGGCCGCCTTTGAAAACGACCGGTACATTTCGCCAAAACCGGTACGCCAGTATTTTGCCGCGACTTTGTGAAATCCCGGCCAGGAGAGTGTTTCCGAAAGCTCGCCAAGGTTGATGTCCGACTTCCTGTAACCTTCTCTGCGGAAGGCAAGCACCGCGTTCGGTCCACACTCAACACCTCCATTAATCATCGTTGTAAAGTGTACGCCCAGGAACGGAAAGTTGGGATCAGGGACCGGATAGATCAGCGTTTTTACCAGGTGTTCCTTTTCTTTCCGGAGTTTGTAGTACTCGCCGCGGAACGGAATGATCCGCACGTCCATTTTCTTCGATGTAAGTGCCGCGATCTTGTCCGAATACAAACCTGCACAGTTTACCAGGATCTTCCCTTCGTACGACTGCTGATTCGTGGACACAGTAATGTGATCAGATGCGGCGTGGATGCCGACAACCTTTGTCGACAGCGCGATGCTGCCTCCGCCTTCCAGAAACAGCGCGCCGTACTTCTCGGCAACTTTCTTATAATCAACGATACCTGTTTGCGGAACGTGTATGCCGGCAACTCCGTTAACGTGAGGCTCGTATTCTGGCAATTCCTCTGCGCTTAGTCGCCTGAGGTTTTGCAAGCCATTCTCTTCTCCACGCTGTAGAATCTTTTCCAGGAGAGGGACTTCCGCTGCGTCGGTCGCTACGATGATTTTTCCGCAAAGCCTGTAGGGGATGCCATGGGTGTCGCAAAATCGGATGAGTTCGTGATAACCGTTGATGCAATTTGTTGCCTTGAGGCTCCCCGGCTTGTAATAGATACCGGAGTGAATGACGTTGCTGTTGTTGCCGGTCTGGTGGGCAGCCAGCGTTGCTTCCTTTTCAAGGACGATTATTTTCAGCGCCGGATTTTCGGCCTGCAGTTTAAGAGCGGTGGCAAGTCCTACTGCGCCACCGCCGATAACGATGATGTCGTAGCGCACAGATCGACGGATTTCGGGCCGAAAGTAGTGATTAATTATGTAACACAAATTGTCCTTTAACGCGATGTTCGCCAACGCTGCGCGGCCAGTCCTTTCCTTACACCGTCATTTCCCGGGGTTACCACCAATTTCGGGGTGAATGTGCTAAAATATGGTTGGAATGCACTAAATTCGGGTTAAGCTGCCGGCAAAATTGGCGAACTTCTTGCCATACCTCTTCATGTTAGAAAAGCTTAAAATTTTAACCATTTTTAAATATGAAGGGGAATACTTTTGTGCATTATGTTGGAAAGGTGCTTTTTAAAGACTCCGGTATGAAAAAAAAGACGCTGGTCTTACTTATACTTCTCTCTTTTTTCAATCTGGGACACGCCCAGAATTACAAACTGCATTCACTTTTTATATTCAGTTTCACACGTTACGTTCAATGGCCCGACCCATATAACTCAGGGGATTTCGAGATTGTGGTGCTGGGAGATTCACCGCTTGTTGATGAGCTAAAATCGATGGCTCAGGCCAAGAAGGTGGGAGAAAGATCGATCAAGGTGACGAAGATTAACTCGGTGAGTGAAATCAACAAGTGTCACATCCTTTTCGTAACACCGTCCAAGTCGTCGCAGATCGGTGAGGTGCTCAGTAAGGTGAGTTCAAAGCCTGTGCTTCTCGTGACAGAGGAACCGGGACTGGGTGCCAAGGGAAGTAATATCAATTTTATTATCAAAGACGGAAAACTGAACTTCGAGCTCAATCAGTCTGCCGTCTCAAAACAAAACCTTAAAGTAAGCAACGAACTTAGTCGACTCGCTATCCTGATCTAATACGCAAACCTGACCTATGGAAGAAAAAAAGAGTAAGTCGCGCATCAGAATGACCATCGGGAAAAAGATTCTCGCTGTTTTTCTGTTTTTAATCGCGCTGTTCATTGTCAACGTAGTTATCATCGTCTCCAGAGGTAACGTCGTAGACAACGCTGTGAACATGTCGAGCCAGGTGTATCGTCCTTCGCAAGCTGCCATCAAAGACTTCATTTTGATGGTGACGCGGTCGAAAATGCTGGTAACCAACTGGGTTTACCTGCAAACCAATCAGGAAGACAAGAACGCACTGGAACAATTACAACAAAACGAATACCCTGAACTTTATGACCGTCTTAAGAAGCTGATGCCGCTCTGGGAAAGCGACAGCCAGCGCATCTGGATGGACACTGTATTCATCAAGTTCGATGAACTCATAAAAGTTCAGCAGGAGAACGTACAGGCGACCCTGAAGACCTTTGAAAACTACGAGGATGCGCTGAATAAACTGCTCGCAGAAGACGCGATTGATAGTCAGATAATTCCACGGTCCAACGACCTTATAGACCGCCTTACAAAGATTGCCAAGAAGCAGGATGAAATCACGGCGCGTTCCGATGTCGATATTACCAATTCGGTGGCTGCGCTTAGAAAATATACCTACATCCTAGGTTCTGTTATTATCTTATTTGGATTGATCAGTGCCTGGGCGCTTGTGCGGGCAATCACAAGGCCGGTGAACTTCCTCAAGAATATTATCGTCAAACTTGGCCGCGGTGAGCTTGTCGAAGAACAACGAAGCAACTTCGGTGACGACGAGATTGGTGAAATGGCGGTGGCTACTGTGAACCTTGTCAGCGGACTTAAGGCAACCTCACAGTTTGCTGAGAATATTGGTAATGGAAAATACAATTCTGAGTTCAGGCCACTAAGCGAACACGACGTACTCGGTAACGCCCTTATCAACATGCGCGACAACCTGGCGAAGGTTGCTGAAGATGACAAGAAACGCAACTGGGCAACTGAAGGACAGGCCAAGTTCGGTGAAATCCTTCGTACCAATAACACTGATCTTAACAAGCTCTCCGATGAGATCATAGGAAACCTTGTTAAGTATCTGAAGGCTAACCAGGGCGCGCTTTACATCGTCGATGATACCGATGAAACAGGTGAACCTTCGATGTCAATGAAAGCATGCTACGCCTGGGATAAGAAGAAATTCATTGATCAAAAGATACATCGCGGTGAAGGCCTCGCAGGCCAGGCCTGGCAGGAGGGCGATACGGTTTACCTTACCGATGTGCCGCAGAACTATGTCAAAATCACTTCAGGCCTTGGTGATGCCAATCCTACGAGTGTGGTGATTGTACCGCTTAAAGTAAACGATCAGATTTTTGGTGTCGTTGAAATTGCGTCTTTCAATCTCTTCCAGGAATTCGAAATAGATTTCGTCCAGAAGATCGCTGAGAGCATTGCATCAACGATCTCGACGGTGCGTATCAACGCCCGCACGCACAGGTTGCTTGAAGAATCTCAGGAGATGACCGAGCAGATGCGTGCTCAGGAAGAAGAAATGCGTCAGAATATGGAAGAGTTGCAGGCGACCCAGGAAGAGATGCAGCGGACGCAGGCGGAAACAGAAAGCACACTGAATGCTATTCACAGTTCGCTCGCTGTCGTTGAATACTCACCTGACGGAACGATTCAAAAAGTAAACAGCAACTTCCTCGACCTGTTTGGTTATACGCAGGACGAAGTAGTGGGAGAGAACCATAGAATATTTGTGACGAAGGATGAGAAGTCAGGCGAAGAATACCGGCAGTTCTGGAAAGACCGGGCAGCGGGCTTCCCGAGAAAAGGTACCTTCCATCGGATTAACCGACGCGGTGAGACGATCCAACTTCGGTCGGCGTTTTCACCGATCAGAAACCGCGCGGGAGAAGTCGTGAAAATCATGGAGATAGCCTACGAAGTCAAGGGCGTGGAAGTTTAGTCCGGCGCCCGGCGCTTCCGTTGACGCCAACGATACTGACACCAAGGTGTACAAAGCAAAAAAGCCCAGCGTCTCTGGGCTTTTTTGTTACCTAAACCTAAACCTATGAGAAGAATTACTCTACTCTTGCTAATACTAACGGAGGCTCTTCCGTGAGGTTACAGTCCGGATAAAAAAAAATTACTGTTTCAGCTTATCGGCGAATGCCTTGCGGAATTTGTCAAGCTTGGGTGCGATTACAACGCGGCAGTAAGGAGCCTCGCCGTTGAGGTTATAGTAGTTTTGGTGGTAGTCTTCCGCAACATAGAAATCGTTTGCAGCCGCTATCTCAGTCACTATCGGATCGTCAAACGCGCCGGCCTCGTCCAGTTTCTGCTTGTATTCGTTTGCCAGCTTTTTTTGTTCTTCTGTGTGATAAAAGACTACCGATCTGTATTGCGTCCCGACATCAGCCCCCTGCCGGTTCAATGTCGTAGGGTCGTGCGTTTTCCAGAAAATTTCGAGCAACTCCGGATAGGAAATTACGTTGGGATCGTAGGTCACCTGAATGACCTCCGCGTGGCCTGTGAGCCCGCTGGAAACCTCTCTGTAGGTGGGATTCTTAACCTTTCCCCCCATATATCCTGATACGACTTTTTCGACGCCCTTTACGTCCAGGAAAACTGCTTCCGTGCACCAGAAACATCCTCCGCCAAATGTCGCCAACTCCAGATTATCAGGGTTGTTATGCTGTTCAGTACTCATTGCTGTGGTGGTTTTCTTTTGCCCACAGGACATCCCGGCAAAGAGAAAAACCAGTACTGCGGACATTATGCAAAATCTCTTTTTCATAAGGAAAATCTAGTGATTATCCTTTGTAAACCAAAAGAGCGTGCAAATGGTTTGCAGTCTTAGTGCAAAAGCGCGGTTGAACCTTTTCCGATCAGTAGTTCTGATAGAAACTTCGCAGCGCCGGGATCAGCCGGTCGTAAATCGGACGTGTGAATTCGAGGAAGAGTTCCTGCGGAATCGGTGGCTGCGTTTCGCGAAGCTTGCATAAAGCAAGTTGCTGGTCTGAAAGCGCCCGCTCATCACCGTTGAAGTTTGCCCACTTGCTGACCCAAACATATTTGCCATCAAACTTCTGGTGCGATAATACGCCATTGGTGCGGCCATCAACAATCACCATGCTAAGCAGACCGTTGGAAGTGACTTCTTTTGTAAAAGTGGTCAGCTTTGCTTTCACTGTACCGTAAACAGGCACGGTCTTACCCTGAACTTTCGTTTCACTCACGACGACGCTGTCTTTTGAAAGCGTTTCTTCTTTCTCACGAAGCACTGTGTTTCCCACCGAGAAGTCGTCAAACTGAATGCGAAGGATCTGGTCGATATAGGGAAGCTTTGCAAGGTCAGCTTCCTGCGGTGTATAAAACTTGACAAAGCCGCGGTCAGGGTAGTTGTTGTGAAGAAACTCTTCAACCTTGTCCTGGAAGAAACCTCCGCTGAGATTGTATCTCGCAGGAACCGGAATTTGCTCGACAACTACCTTAAGGGTTGCCTCAAATTTTGCCTTGTCGAGGTATTCAAGAACGTCTTTGTATCCGGGAACGAAATTTTGAACATCGGCGAAATTGAAGTACGCGGTTTTTGCATCCTGGCGTGTTCCTTTCATGAGCGCCGTGATGCCCAGGTTATAGCTCTCCTCTGCTGCCTTTTCCTTCAGGGGACCGATTTCTGCGTAGTAGTTTTTCGGATTATTTACAACCTTCAAACAGCCAGGGCATTGTTTGATGGCCTCATAGAGCTGGTTGATCGCGTTGTAGGACTGGATCGCATTCTTCCATTTGTAAGGCGAGTTTGAAGCGATCTCGTTTCTTGCCTGCGTCTCGAAAAAGTCTACCGCGAGGGGATAAGCACCGCTTAGTGCCTCTGCAGATTTCGAATGTCCGGGGTTTTGGCGCAGACGGTTAACCGCCTTCATTACGGCTTCGTAATAGTCACCGCGTTCATAAGCCTGTTTTCCGGAACTGCATGCAAAAAATGTCAAAGCAGCAAATGCAATAAGTAGATGTCCAGCTTTCATAAGTTTTTGGTCAGGGTCTATTTCAACAAACGTACCAGTTGTTTGCAAAGGTAAGTAGTTGATAGTGAAAAAGTAAAATGTAGAGCCCCCGGAACGCCCCTGTTACGCGACTCTTTGGGCCGCAATGGTACATGCGTTTAGCTGCGTTTTTTTCTGGCGGATTTTAGGAATGAAAACGGGGCTACGCCTGAGCAACCACATCATCCTCGTCGGTGACAAATCGCACGCAAAATGCCGCAATCAGCAGGAATACGCCGGCCATGACGAGGCTGTAAATGGAGTGCGAACCATACACGTATTTCACTATGGGCCCGCCGATAATTCCATTCACAATTTGCGGAAGGGTGATAAAGAAATTGAATACACCCATGTAGATACCCATCTTCCGTGGAGGAATCGAACCCGCCAGGATCGCATAGGGCATCGCAAGAATACTTGCCCAGGCGATACCGACTCCCACCATGGAGAGTATCAGCAGCTTGGGATCATGGATGAAGTAAATCGAAATAAGGCCGATCCCGCCGGCGACAAGTGAAAATGCGTGTGTTGCCTTTCGGCCAATGCGGAAGGCGATTGCAGGGAGCAAGAGCGCGTAGATTGCCGACACGCCATTATATACACCGAAGATGATACCAACCCAGTTTCCCGCGTCCTGATAAGTCTCAGACGTAGTATCATCAATTGGAAGACCATACACATGACTTGCAACCGCCGGTGTTGTAAATACCCACATTGAAAACAGTGCGAACCAGGAAAAGAACTGCACGAGTCCCAGCTGCTTCATGGTTTTGGGCATGCCCGCAAAATCCGTGAAGATTTGCATAATGCCTTTTTTCGCTTCGCCTTTGTCCGGATCATCTGAGTGGAACTTATCGGGCGGATACTCTTTTGTCGTTATCACCGTCCACAGGATGGCCAGCATGAAGGTTGCAGCGCCGGCGTAGAATGACCATTTCACATTTGTCGCAACTTCACCACCTACCGTTGATTTGTCAACGTCAAACCATTCAGCGAGTACATACGGCAACCACGAACCGACTACCGCGCCCATTCCAATCAGGAATGTTTGTATCGAAAAGCCCGAGGTTCGCTGATCTGACGGAAGCATGTCTGCTACCAGCGCGCGAAATGGTTCCATTGACACATTGAAGGAAGCATCCATGATCATCAGGATACCTGCCCCGACAAAAAGGGGTGGTATAATACCAGAAGTCAACGCGTCTGCGTTAGGCATTAGCAGCAGCGCTATGGAAGCCAGTATCGCACCCGTTAGAAAATAAGGACGTCTCCTCCCAAGACTCGTCCAGGTGCGATCGCTGTAGTAGCCGATGATCGGCTGAACGATCATACCGGTCAGTGGTGCAGCAAGCCAGAACCAGGACAGGTGCTCTACGTCTGCACCAAAATCACGAAGGATACGGGACGCCTGACTATTCTGAAGGGCAAAGCCGAATTGGATTCCAAAAAATCCCATGCTCATGTTCCAGAGCGCGCCAATGGAAAGTCGCGGCTTCTGTAGTTCAGGTTGGGGCGTCGTTGAATTGTTCATGTGTGATTAAGACAAATAGAGCATTCCGGAACCGATTGCGGTCACTAATGTGAACAAATTAGCCGAAATAACCAATGAGGCCTTCTGGCTACCATTCGATCACGGTCTCGTCGGTCGAGTAGGTGAACTCCACCGTGTAGACTTCTTCAAAAGGTGCCGGTTCCGGATCGTAAATCGGATCGAATTTTTCAAGGGGCCCGAAGAACTGGTTGATCTCGCGACTGATTCCTGCAGTGATACCGTTAACACGTATTTCGTTCACCTCGTTGAACATGCCGTGTAGCACAAGTCTGATTCTCGCTATGCGCGTTGAAAATGAGCCCTGCGTTTTTCCGAGCACAATCCTCTTTTCGTCGTGATGATAACTCAGACGTCGTTCGAGAAATTCGCCTTGCTGATATTGAAATGTCGAACCATCGTCTTCGTAAAACGTAAAGGATCCGCTTTCGCTTCCAACCCACGCGTGCAATATCAATTGGTCGGATACAACTTTGGTATGCGGCTGAACGGTCGTCATCGGGATCAGCGATCCGCCTTTTACAAATACAGGTAGCCGGTGTACCGGAGCTTCCAGAACTACCTCATTGTTTCCCGGGTATTTTTTGCCGTCGTATAACGAAAACCATTCGCCTTCGGGGAAGTAAACCTTGACGAAGTCCTTATTGCTTTCAACGGGAATAACCAGCAACGACGGTCCGAAGAGATATTGATTTTCATACAGTGGATTATAGATCACCGGATCGTGGGTGTAATCTATTGCAAGTGAACGCTGGATAGGCATGCCTGAAGTGGCAGCTTCATAAAAGAGCGAGTAAATGTAGGGTAGAAGCTGGTACCGGAACTTGATGTAGTTTCGTGAGATCTGCTCCACTTCTTCGCCGTATGCCCAGGGTTCAGAATCACGACTGTTAATCATGGAATGTCCTCTGAAGAAAGGGGAGAATGTTCCAATGGAAATCCACCGCGCGAAGAGACGCGAATTGGCGTCACCCACAAAGCCGCCGATGTCATAACCGGTGAATGGAATGCCTGCGAGTCCCATGCTGTTCACGAGCCTTACGCCAAGCATCATGTGTTCATCATACGCGACGTTATCTCCGGTCCATACTGCTGCATATCGCTGAATGCCGGCGTATGCGGATCGCGTCAGATTGAACGGGCGGATGCCACCAAGAAGGGCCTTCGTACCTTCGTAGGTACTACGCGCCATCTGGAATCCGTACAGGTTGCGACCGCGACGCATAGAGCCCGGGTTACCGTCAAAATCCAGTACGATGTTTTCAGGAATCATCTGGCCCCAGGTGGCGATTTCGTTCATGTCGTTCCAGAAGCCTTCGATGCCCATGCCGACGTAATCGTGGAATTGTTCCCGCCACCAGGCACGTGTACGTGGGTTTGTAAAGTCGGGGAAGTGACACCAACCGGGCCAAACCTGGCCGCGGTAGTTGGTACCATCCGGGTATTTGATAAACACATCTTCGGCAACTCCGGCATCATACGTTGCATAGCCTGGCTCAACCTTGATACCCGGGTCGCACATCACGACAACATGAAAGCCCATCTCACGCAATTCAGAAAGCAAATGCGCCGGATTCGAGAAGTCGCGATGACTCCAGGTGAATATCTTGTACTGATCCATGTAGTGGATATCGAACACGATCGTGTCTGCCGGAATATCCTTGTCGCGGAAAGTACGCGCGAGGTTGAGCACTTCCTTGTCGGGATAGTAT